>JACMLI010000701.1 GCA_014379705.1 Gemmatimonadaceae bacterium | reverse complement strand
GCGGCGCGCCAGCAGCAGGAAAACGATCGCGCGCGCCAGCGTGGCCAGCAGTCCGGGGGGGGAGGCGGCGGGGGCTCCTCGCAGCGCCAACTTGCCGACGAGACCGAGAACCTGGCCCGCCAGCTCGAGCGCCTCGCGCGTGAACAGAAGTCCCCCGACATGCAGCAGACGGCGCAACGCCTGCAGGACGCCGCCAACCAGATGCGTCGCTCGGCTGCCCAGTCGGGGAGCGCGTCCGGTGGCCAGGGCAGTGGAGGCTCGGCATCACAGCAGCTCGAACAGGCGCGTCGCCTGCTCGAGGAGAGTCGTCAGGCCGCCACGTCGAATGGCGTGCAGGACGCGGCCCGTCGCGCGCAGGAGCTTGCCGAACAGCAGAAGGAAGTCGCGAAGGACGTGAGCCAGATGGGCCAGGGGACGGGCGCGGGGAAGCAGCAGCAGGTCGATGAGCGCAAGGCGGCGATGGCGAACGACGTGGCGGGGCTCGAGCGAGACCTTGATCGCATGGCACGTGACTCACGCGCCCAGCAGGCGGGCGCATCGGCGGGGATGCGGGACGCGGCCGCGAACATCCGGCGCACGCGCATCGATGACCGCATCACGTTCTCGCGCCAGTCCATGAACAGCCCGTCGCGCGAGTACGCGAATAACGTCGAGAAGCAGATCCAGACGGACCTGGATTCGCTCAGCTCCAGGCTATCGCGCGTGGCCGGCGGCGCGCGTGCCGGCACCGACTCGGCGCAGCGCTCCGCGCGGGCGCTGGAGCAGGCTCGCGACCTCGTCCGCGGCCTCGCCTCGATCGACGACCGCATGCGTGAGCGCCTCGGCCAGTCCGGCAACGACCAGAGTGGCCAGCAGGGGCAGCAGGGCCAGTCGCAAGCCGGGCAGCAGGGACAGCAGGGCCAAGGGCAGCAGCAGGGCCAGGCGGGCCAGCAGGGCCAAGGCAAGCAGGGCCAGCAGGGTCAGGGCCAGCAGGGGCAACAGGGCCAGGGAAAGCAGGGGCAGGGACAACAGGGACAGGGCCAGCAGGGTCAGGGTCAGCAGGGGCAGGGGCAACAGGGTCAAGGCCAGCAGGGTCAAGGCCAGCAGGGTCAGGGACAGCAGGGACAGGGGCAAAAGGGTCAGGGCGGCCAGCAGGGGCAGGGCGGTGGTCAGCAGGGCCAGGGAGGGCAGCAGGGTCAGGGCGGGGGCGGAGGTCGCGGCCTGAATCCCTCGCAGCAGCAGGGGGGTGGCATGCCCGGTGAGCGTCAGCCTGGCGGGCAGCTCGGTGGAAATGGACAGGGTGGTCCCGGTGGCTTCACGGCCGAAGACGCCCGGCAGTTCTCGCGTGAGCTCCGCTCGCAGCGTGAACAGGCCGAGGATCTTCGACGCTCCCTCACCGGGTCGGGGACGTCGACTGTCGACCTCGACCGCCTCATTGCACGGCTGCGCGAACTGGAGTCGGGTCGTTCGTTCAATGATCCGGAGGAGCTCGAGCGGTTGCGCGGTTCCGTGCTCGAGGGCTTCAAGGAGTTCGAGTTCGGCCTGCGCCGTCAGCTGGCTGGCAAGGACCGCGACGGGCCGGTGCTCGGCGGGTCGAGCGACGTTCCGCAGGCGTATCGCGACATGGTCGACGAGTACTTCCGGTCCCTCTCGCGCCGGTCGCCGGCCCGCAAGCAGTGATCGCGGCATCCACTGCCTTCCCCTCATGCCCCTGACCGCGGCCCCGCGCTCCACCCGTCCCGAGCCTACCGAGCACTCGCCGTACTACGGCACCTACATCGCGCACGTCCCCGATGGCGACGTCGTCGACGCGCTCGCGCGCGAAGCCGATGGGATCCTCCCGCTCCTTCGCGCGCTGCCCGAGTCGCTGGGCGGCAAGCGCTACGCCGAGGGGAAGTGGAGCATCCGCGAGGTTGTCGGCCACATCACCGACACCGAGCGGGTGTTCGCCTATCGGGCGATGCGCTTCGCCCGCAAAGACGAGACCGAACTTCCCGGATTCGACGAGAATGCCTTCGTCGCCAGTGGCAGCTTCGACTCGCGGACGCTCGCCAGCCTGTGCGAGGAGTTCCAGGCCGTTCGCGCGGCGACGGTGTGCCTCTTCCGCAGCTTGACCCCCGAGGAGTGGGTCAGGCAGGGAACCGCCAATCGCGCCCGCATGTCCGTACGAGCCTTCGCCTGGATCACCGCCGGCCACGAACTGCACCACGTCGGCGTGCTCAAGTCGCGGTACCTCTAGAAGCGTTCGAGGCGTACCAGCGTCCGAACGGCTAGTGGACCCGACCCCTCGCCCCCCCCGACTACACCGCCGGAGGCTCGAAATCCGCCATGCGCGGGGTGTCGCGCAGGGCGAGTGCCGACGTCTTCTTTCGGATCCGGAGGTTCACCATCTCCACGAGGACCGAGAAGGCCATCGCGAAGTAGGTGTAGCCCTTCGGCAGGTGCTGGCCAAGTCCCTCGGCCACGAGGTTCGTGCCGATGAGCACGAGGAACGAGAGCGCGAGGATCTTGATCGTCGGATGACGGTCCACGAAGTCCGAGATCGGCCCCGCCGCCATGAGCATCACGCCGAGGGCAATCACGTTCGCCGTGATCATGATGCCCACGTCCGACACCATGCCGACGGCGGTGATCACGGAGTCGAGCGAGAAGATGATGTCGACGAACATGATCTGGATGATCACGGACGTCAGCGACTTCACGACGCGTCCCTGCATCTCCGCGGTCGTTTCTCCCTCGAGCTTGTCGTGGATCTCGTACGTCGCCTTCCCGATGAGGAAGAGTCCCCCGACGAGCAGGATGATCGAACGTCCGCTGAAGTCGATGTCGAGGATGGTGAACAGCGGCCGCGTGAGCTTCACGATCCACGCAATGGAGAGCAGCAGGAGGATGCGCGTGACGAAGGCGCCCATCAACCCCAGCTTGCGCGCCTTCGCCTGGTCCTGCTTCGGCAGCTTACTCGACAGGATCGAGATGAAGATGATGTTGTCGATCCCGAGCACGATCTCCAGCACCGTGAGGGTGAGGAGTCCGAACCATGCGCTGGGGTCGGTGATCCAGTCCATTGTGTCAGCAGTCCGAGGGAAGGTGGGGCGGGGCCAGAAAGCTAAGCATCAACGGGCGGCCCACGGAGGGCGACCGTCCATCGGCGCACCGCCTACGCCTAAGGGGTGAGGTCAGGCTGGTACGTATTGAGGAACTCCAGGAACCGCGAGACCTCCACGATGTCGCGGCCGACGAAGCGGATCGTGTGCGCGTTCACGCGCGTGACGTTGGGCAGGTACGCCACGATCTCCGCCGCCCGGTAGTGCTTGAAGGAGATTTCCACCGCGATGCTGCTGCCTAACCGGTAGGGCTTGAACGACCCGCGCCGCTCGACGCCTGCCTTCGCGCGCTGGCGCACGAGCTCCGCCGCGGCCTTGGGCGTCATCGTCGCCGCCGAATGAAACGAGATGGCGCGCTTGACCTGCGCCCCCTCGATCGGCCCGGTGAAGCGCCGCACTTCCTCGATCGCCGCGTCGTCGCCCGAGATCATCACGATGGGCACGCCGAAGTGCCCGGCGATCGCCGCGTTGATGCCTCCCTCTGGCACCTGCGTCCCGTTGAGCGCCACACCGGTGAGCGTCGCACTCGACATGGTGTGTGCACGCACGCCGTTCACGTTCGACGTGCCGGAGTGGTAGCCGATGAACAGCGCGGCGTCGAAGGTCGAGTCGATCCCCTCCATCATCATCAACGGGCGTGGCCAGGCGCGAATGATCGTGACGTCGTTCGGCAGCTGGTCGATGAGGATGTTCTGCCCGTTGCCGTGCGAGTCGGACACGAGGATCTGCGTGGCCCCCGCATCGCGCGCCCCCTGGATGGCGGCGTTCACCTCGTCGGTCATGAACTGCCGCGCGCGCTGGTATTCGAAGCCCGTGGGTCCGAGCTGCTCGTTGGTCACGACCCCGCCAATGCCCTCCATGTCCACCGAGATGTAAACCTTGAGCGGTCGCTGTGCGCCGACAGCCGTCGACAGCGTGAGGAGTCCGGTGACGAGGAGCGTTCGGGAAAACATGGCAGCGTGGGATGGAAAGGGGAGACAACGCGAACTTCGAAGGGTGCACTCCGATGGCGGTCGTCACAACCGGACGCCACGCGAAGAACGCATAGATTTCACGCGCGTCCTTCTCCCACGCCAATCGATATGACCGACGACCTCCGCTTCCCCACGGGCAAGTTCTCGCGTCCCGGGTCCTATGACGCCGCGGCACGCGCGACCTACATCGACGCCATTGCTCGCACCCCCAACGACCTGCGCACGGCCGTCTCGGGACTCACGTCGAATCAATTGGACGAGCCGTATCGCCCCGGCGGTTGGACGGTTCGGCAAGTGGTGCACCATGTGCCCGATAGCCACATGAACGCCTACATGCGCTTCAAGCTCGCGCTGACGGAAGATGCCCCCGTGATCAAGCCGTACGACGAGGCGCGCTGGGCCGAACTCGAGGACTCGCGCACGACCCCGATCGAGACGTCGCTGGCGTTGCTCGCTGCAGTGCACGACCGCTGGGTGCGCATCCTGCGCGCGATGTCAGCCGCGGACTTCGCGCGTGAATACACGCACCCGGAGATGGGGCGCAACCCGCTGGACTTCATGCTCGCGCTGTATGCGTGGCATGGGCCGCACCACGTTGCCCATGTTACGGCGCTCAAGACAATGAGGGGCTGGTAAGGGCGGCATTACGAGAATCACCGCTCGTTATTCTCGTCCTTCGCCCTGGCTGTTCGCGCCGTAGCGGATCGGGCAACAATCTCGCGCGACTAGTGCCGGTGAGCCGCACTCGTATCTCGCGGCGTCATCGTCGTCTCCATTCGCTCGGCTACGGCTCGCGGCAGGTCGGAGAGGTGCTCGTGAACGATGTGCCACCCCGACGCGTCCCGCGTCCACGTCGTGGTCCAGACGCCACCGATCACGTGTGGCCGCCCCACGTCGGTCCAGTGTGGGACCGTGTACTGCGCCGACATCACGGCGGCGCCCGACGAAAGAACGTCCACCTCCATCGAGCCCCAGGTCCAGGTCGGTTGCACCATGTGCTGTCCGACCCCCTCCCAGAATGCGGTAATCGCCAGTTGCAGCGAGTCGCGAGACGTCGTGATGCGTCCCCCCGTTGTCGAGACCACCCGGCCGCTCGCCGGGTAGAGGGACATCATCCGCGCTACGACGTCTCCCTTGGAGAGGTCGTAGGCTTCCCGAACGAGGCCGCGCAACGTGTCCGCGATCGCGGTGGCCTCAGCTTGGCTCACGCTCGAGCTCGGACCGGACGGGGCGCAGGCGACGATGAGTGGGGCCAGCAGCACGAGGGACCGTCGAAGAGCGTTGCGGAGGGGGGTCCGGCTCGCAGGCTGCATGTTGGTGTCAGGCTGGGGTATGACTCTGGTGCCGTGTCTACACCGCTTGGACAGGGGAGTGTCGCGACTCCCCATGTCCTCGGCGCGAGACAGGCAGTTGTCGTCCGTGGAGGACACACGATGGGAGCGCTCCCGGGCACGGAGATCTGGCCCGTAACATGCCATATAGCGCGCTGGATGGCAGTTCACCACATTTCGGCTACGTTCGTCACCGGTTCCGGCAGAGGAGGATTGAGGATGCAAGCTCGAGCCGTAGTTGCACTGGGCCTGATAGGTCTCGCCGCCTGCAGCAGTGGGCAGGCAGACACCATGGCCGAGGACCTCAAGCGAGACCTCGAGGCGTCGGCTTCGAAGATTGAACTCGCGAACCAGGGGCAGGCGCAACCAATGCGCTTTGTCTCTGAACTCGAGCAGGGAAAGACGGCTGAGCCGGTTGAACGCACCCGGACTCCGCGCCGTGTCGCCGCAAAGACCGCAGGCGTCACGCCGGAAGCCCAGACGTCCCCGACCCCGGAGCCGCAGCAGGAGATCCAGGTTGCCCAGGCCACCGAATCGCCAGAGGCGCCGCAGCCCACTCCTGATGTGTCGAGTGTTCCGACGGTCGCACCGCGCCCGGCCTCCCTGCCGGTCGATGTACCCACCGAAGGAGGCCGCGGTTACGGCGGCGGTGGCGTTGGCACCGGTGACAATGGTGGTGGCATCGGCATCGGCGACGTGATCGGCGTTGTGATTCGAGGCGGTGGTGTCGGCCCTGATCACTGCCCCCCGCGCCGTCGCCCACGAGGACGCATCTTCAACCCGTAGTCATCGGGTCGAGAGCAAAGCGGCCTGGAACCCATGGGTTCCAGGCCGCTTCCTCGTTTTCCCAAGCGTTAGGTGGGCGGAATGATCAGCTGGACCTGGTCTCCCGCTGACACCGAGATCGTGTCGGACACCGGTGTCCGCGAGCCCCCGATGGGGTCGGCCATGAATTGCAGGGAGCTGATGCCGAAGAGGTACTGCGGCGGGATGCGGAGCACCGTCTGCTTGTTTCCTCCTGCCGTCCCGAGGCGAATGCGCTGGGAGCCGACGAGAAGGAAGATGTTCATGTCGAGATAGCTGCGGTTGTCCACGCGCACTGTGGTGCGCTGTTCGGGATCGGCCGTGGTGCTGGCCTTTGGACCGCCGCAGGCAATGACGCCCGCCGCGGCGAGCAGGGTAAGGCATTCACGACGAGTCATGGTTCAACTCCGGTAGTGTTGGGACGTTCTTCCGCTCCTACCCCGCAATGGGGCGACTGGCAATGCCATTCCCATTTGGCCATTATCCGCCCCTGCCGAACGTGCAACCTCAACCCCTCGCGCCGCCTTCATGCTGACCAAGGACTACCCGGATCACCACGACGCCGAACTCGTCATCAGGCTCTACGAACTTCGCCGGGAACCGGTCATGCGGGAGTCGCGGAAGACGGTGAACGCCCAATTCTGGCCACGGTCTTTCGACGATGTCCTCGCCGTGACCAAGGGAGACCACCCGCTGAATTCGGCGTTCCGGCAGGCCGCTTCCTACTGGGAGATGGTGTACGGCATGGCCAAGCACGGCGTGCTGCACCCCGAGTTCATGATGGAGAGCTGTGGCGAGGGGATGTTCCTGTTCGCCAAGGTCGAGCCGTACCTCGCCGAGTACCGCGAGCGTATCAGCCCGCTGGCGTTCCGAAATGCCGAGTGGATCTCGAAGAACAGCCCGGCCGCGCTGGTGGTGCTCGACCTGTTCCGCAAGCGCGTGGAAACTACCCTCGCAGCGGCGGCGAAGGCGTGATGTCCCCCCTCAGGAAGGCCGCAGCAGCGGCCGCAGAGCAGCCCTTCGTCATCAAGCAGTCGAAGATCCAGGGGCGCGGCGGCTATGCCACTCGCGACATCCGGAAAGGGGAGCGGCTGATCGAATACGTCGGCGAACGCATCTCCTGGGCCGAATCCGATCGGCGCTATGACGACACGAAGGTGAAGCGGCATCACACGTTCCTCTTCACGGTCAACAAGCGCACGATCATCGATGCGGCGCACGATGGGAACGACGCGCGCTTCATCAACCATTCGTGCGATCCAAACTGCGAGGCGATCGACGAGAAGAACCGCATCTACATCCACGCGATCAAGCCCATTAAGAAGGGCGAAGAGCTGGTGTACGACTACGGGTATGCGCGCGACAAGAACACGACGGAGGAGGACGAGAAGCTCTACGTCTGCAGGTGCGGCAGTCCCAAGTGCCGCGGCACGATCCTCGAGCCGCCGAAAAAGAAGAAGAAGGCGGTTCGCGCCAGGCACCATGCGGCGTCGCGCCAGGCCGGCACGCACGTGAAGCCGGCATCGAAGACCAAGGGCCGAAAGAAGGGCTCGAAGGCGAAATGACGGTGACCGCGGTTCCCCCGGCTGTGCGTGGGCTCGTGTGGGGGCTTGTGGACTATGCGGGACTCTTCCCGCCAGCGGGGCTGCCGATGCCGGCCGCCGTTGCCAACTACGCGGCATACCACGCGAGCGATGATTCCTGGGCCCTCGGCCGCTTCGTGGTGCCGGCGGCGCGGCTCGCCGAGTTCGAGGACGCGGCGGCAACGGTCGGCGCCGGGACTGGGGCAAATCCGTGGACGGTGTCGCTGCTCGTCGCGTCACCCGCGGAGTTGTCCGTCGTCGTGCCGTTCAACGCGCGCTGGGCGGGCCGCATCGTCATCGACGCGATCGAGGGGAAGGCAGGGAGCGTGGAGCAGGTCGGGAGCCTGGCCGCCGCACGGCCGGCTGGCACGGAGTTGTTTGTCGAACTCGTCGTGGGACCGGCGCTCGCCGCGACCCTCGGCGAGGTCCGGCGCGTGGGCGCGTCGGCCAAGATTCGTGCTGGTGGGACCACCCCCGAGGCCTTTCCTGCCGTCGATGACGTCGTCGCGTTCCTGCGCGCGTGCCACGCCGCCCGCGTCCCGTTCAAGGCAACCGCGGGATTGCATCACCCCGTTCGCGGCCTGTATCGCCTCACCTACGCCCCGGACAGCCCGGTCGGCACGATGCACGGATACCTCAACGTGCTCGTCGCCGCCGAGGCGATCGCCAATGGCGGCACGGATGCCGACGCGCAACGCGTCATGCTCGCCGAGTCGGCGCACGACCTCGTCATCACCGACGACCGCATCGCGTGGGCCGG
>JACMLI010000700.1 GCA_014379705.1 Gemmatimonadaceae bacterium | reverse complement strand
GTGCTGTAGCGCGAGCCGTGGCAGGGGCAGCGCAGCACGCCCCCGGAGAACCCGGTCACCGTGCACTGCTCGTGCGTGCAGATCGACGAGAGCGCCCGGTACTCTGTGGCGCTGATCCGGATGACCAGGGCAGACGCGGCGCGGACGAGGATCATGCCGTCGGCCTGGTTGAGCGAAGGATTCTGCGCCAGCGGCACGGTCAGGACGTTCCCAGTGATCGTGACGCCGCTACCGTCGGGAGCCACGGGGTCGCCGGAGTCGGACGAGCACGCCGTGGCGACTGCGACAAGGCTCGCGAGCCGCGTGAATTCGCGACGCGACATCAAGGGGAGGGTCGTCGAGGCTTCGGCGCCATTCGGCAGCGCCGCATGGTGCGGATCGGTCATTGGAATCCTGCGAAGGACGGGCCAGGGGCGGGCTCCTTGGTGACACGGAGGCTCAAGCCTTCCCTACGTGACTGACGTGTCGGCTTGGGGTCCAGTAGTTTTGTCACGATTGTAACGGTTGTGTTACAAGTCGTTCTCGCGATATCTCCCACCACCTCGCCCAGTGGCCTTCCGACTGATCCCCCGCGACGAGGGTTTCTTCGACCTGTTCAACGAACTGACGAAGCGACTCGTGACGTCTTCCGGCCTCCTGCGCGACTTGTTCAGCAACCCGGCCCGGCGTGATGAACTCGTCGCCGCCATCAAGGCGGTAGAGCACGAAGCCGACCACATCACGCATGACGTGAGCAAGCGCCTCAACTCGAGCTTCATCACGCCGCTCGATCGTGAGGACATCCATTCGCTGGCGCAGGAGCTGGACAACGTGGTCGACCTGATCGACGGCACGGCCCGCCGCGCGACCATGTTCCACATCGAGGAGACGCGCGACCCGGCCAAGCGACTCTGCGAGATCCTCATCCTGCAGGTGCAGCACCTCGAGAAGGCGGTGACGAACATCCGCGATCCCCGCGCCGTGACGATGGCGACGCGGGAAGTGAAGGTGCTCGAGGCGCAGGGTGACACGATCTACCACGACGCGATGGCGGTGCTCTTCCGCGGGCACCCGGATCCCCTCGACGTGATGAAGTGGAAGGAGATCTACGACACGATCGAGGAGACGCTCGACCGCTGCCAGACGGTGGCCATCGTGCTGGAAAGCATCTCGCTCAAGAACTCCTAAGGGCGAGGCGCGCGCCGTGACCACGTACGTCATTGCGATCGTCGGAGTCGCGTTCATCTTCGATTTCATCAACGGCTTCCACGATTCGGCGAACTCGATCGCCACCATCGTCGGCACGCGCGTGCTGAGCCCCCTCACCGCCGTCGTGTGGGCCGCGTTCTTCAATTTCGTCGCGGCCTTCACGGTCGGCACGGCGGTGGCGAGGACGATGGGGAAGGGCATGATCGACGTGTCGATCGTCACGCCGAACGTGATCCTCGCCGGATTGCTCGGCGCCATCGTGTGGAACCTGATCACCTGGTGGTTCGGGTTGCCGAGCAGTTCGTCGCACGCGCTGATTGGCGGGTACGCGGGAGCGGCGGTGGCGAAGGCGGGCATGGGAGCGCTGATCCTGTCCGGCTGGGTGAAGACGCTCATCTTCATCTTCCTGTCGCCCATGATCGGCATGGGGGCCGGCTTTCTGCTGATGACGGCGATCTACTGGGGCTTCCGGAACGTGTCGCCGAAGCGGGTGGATACGCTCTTCCGGCGGTTGCAGCTCCTCAGCGCCGCCCTCTTCTCGATCTCGCACGGGGCGAACGATGCGCAGAAGACCATGGGCATCATCGTCGGCCTGCTGGTGGCGTCGCAGGCGACCTTCGTCGGGGCGACGGACTGGACGAGCATCTTCTACATCCCGGATGCCGACGTGATCCCGTTGTGGGTGGAGATGTGCGCCTACACGGCGATTGCGCTTGGCACGCTGTTCGGCGGGTGGCGCATCGTGCACACGATGGGCAGCCGCATCACGAAGCTGCGCCCGGTCGGCGGGTGTGCCGCCGAGACGGCGGGGGCGTTCGCGATCCTGGTCGCGACGCGCTATGGGATCCCGGTGAGCACGACGCACACGATTACGGGGGCGATCATGGGCGTGGGAGCGACGACTCGACTCTCGGCCGTTCGCTGGGGGGTGGCCGGGCAGATCGTGTGGGCCTGGATCCTTACGATCCCGGCCTCGGCCCTGATGGGTGCGCTGTGTGTCTGGGTGCTCATGCGCTTCGTGCCGAGCGCGTGAGGGAAGGGAACGCGCCCATTGTGTCGGTTGCGTAACGGCGGATGTAACAGGACGGACCGGACTATTCCGTCCAGGGACGATGCGGGCAATGATCCCAGTGCCTCCCTCGCCCACCGGTCTCCGTGATCCGCTTCCTCGACGCATTCGGTTTTGCCTGGCACGTGACGGAACTACCGTCGAATGGAGTCGCCGACCT
>JACMLI010000699.1 GCA_014379705.1 Gemmatimonadaceae bacterium | reverse complement strand
GTCGGGTCAGGGCGCGCCGCGCGCGAGGTGCGCCTCGCGTCAGGGCACGGCGGCCTCGAGCGCGTTGCTCAGGGCGTAGCCTTCCACGGCGGCGGCATCGGGGATCGCGTACTGGAAGAACAGATGAAGGCCCACGCCGTTGACGCCGGCCGGTATCGTGAGCGCGAGCGGAATCGAGCCCGCGCCGGTGGGGAGCACCAGCGGGAAGCCGGGCAGCGGCGGGAAGGCCGAGATGGTGCCGCCGTGGAAGGGCACCGGCACCGACACTACGGAGACGAGCAGACCCGCGAGCGCTCCGGGCTTTGCGTTCGTGAGGTCAATCGAGAGCGGCGAGCCGCCGATGAGCGTGCCCGTGCCGCTGAGTGCCGGCACGCCGCTGACACCCGCGAGTCCCGAGCCGAGATCGCTCCACGGCGAGGGCACGGTGCCTTGCGTGAAGACCGTCACGTCGCTGAGTGAGGTGTTGCCTGCGAGGTCGGTGCACTCCACGAAGTACGCCACCTCCGCGTCGGTCTGCGCAGGGATCACTCCGCGGAACTGCATGCTGCCTTGCGCGAACATGGGCGTCGCGACATCCGCGCCGCCGTTCACGGAGACGTGCAGCATCGTGGCGTAGAAGTTGGTGATGTAAAACGCCGAGTTGTCGCGGATCTGTGCGTGGATCACCTGCGGCTGCCCATTGGGAACCGCGGCTGCAACCTGCGTGAGCATGTAGAAGCTCGGCGCATGCGTGTCGGGCACGCCCAGCACGTTGGTCACCAGCACGTTCTGCTGGCCACCGTCGTTCGCGACGAGGATGTCCTCGTCGCCGTCGTTGTCCACGTCGGCCGTGTCGCCGTCCAGCGTCGTGCCGCCGTTGAGGGCCTGCGGCAGCTCGAAGCCGGGCGCAAGGCCGGTTCCCACACCCGTGCGGTGATACAGCCCGGCCACATCGTAGTGCAGGCCCTGGGCCAGGCCGCTCTGGTACAGGTAGTTGGTGCCGGCGAAATTCGCCATGTAGACGTCCAGGTCTCCATCGCCGTCGTAGTCGATGAAGTCGGCCTCCAACTCGTCCACGTTCGGGTCGCCCTTGATCCAGGCATTCATCCGCGTGAACGACGTGCCCGAGCCCGGCGTGAAGCCGTCGTTCCGGAAGAGGCGTTCAGCCAGATTGTTGTAGTTCACCATCCACAGGTCGAAGTCGCCGTCGCCGTCGGCGTCCGCGTACTCGGTCTCATACAGCGCATTGCCGTTGTTGCCGGTCTGATTGGTCAGCAGTGACCATTGGGTCGTGTCCTCGAACAGCGTCGCGCCAATCGGGTTGTAGAGATTGTTCATGTACACGCGAGCCTGGCTGTTGAGGCTGGACGTCACCACGTCGAGGTCGAAGTCCCCGTCGAGATCCGTCAGGTCCATGTCGAACGTGTGCGTCTGGATATCTGCTCCCGGGTTGGCCCACGGGAAGAGTTCGTGGAAAACTCCCGCGCCGTCGTTCAGGAAGACGAGCGAGTTTCTCGTTCCATTGGAGGCCGGGCCGTAGCTGCTGTGGAACAGGTCGCTGTCGCCGTCGTCGTCGAGGTCGCCGAAGTCGCAGTCGCAGCTGTAGTCGCGGAACGGCCCGACGTTTTCCCCGAAGACCTGCTGGCCCAGTGGCACCGAGGCGAGCGTGCCCCAGCGCAGGTTCGTGTCTTCCTGGAAGAAGCCGATCGTGCCGCCCTGCACGCCGCCCAGGTTGGTGTAGAAGCGCCCGGGCTCGCCGCCGTTGGCCGTCGTGCCGCGGTTGGCGATGTGCACGTCGAGGTCGGCATCGCCATCCACGTCCACGAACTCGATGTCGCGCGAGGTGTCGATGGCCACGCCGGCGAAGCGCGTGGACGTTTCCTCCGCGAACGCGCCCGTCGTGCCGCCCTGCAATCCGCCCAGGTTGATGAAGAGGCGATTGGGCTCGGCCGCTCCGTCACCGCCGTTGGCCACGCCGACGTCCATGTCGCCGTCGTTGTCCACGTCGCCCGCGTCGATATTCTCCGAGCGGTTCGCGCCGAAGTTGTTCGCCCCGGAGAAGTTCCTCCCCGGTTGCAGGTCAGGGAGTGTCTGCGCCGATGCGGCGGTCCCCCCAAGCACAATGAGCGCGGCGACGACGCCGAACAGTCTGAATGCCCGTCCGCTGTCCACCATGCTCCCGGCCTCCGGCACGACGTGTGTGCGGCCGCGAGTGCCATCGCGCCCGTTCCCGACAGGGCGCCACCATCATGCATAGTCGCTGAATATGCAAGCCCGGCCTGCGTCCCGGGAGCCGGGTGGTCAGCCCGCAGTCACCGCCCGCGCCGCCCCCTCACGACGCCTGCGGGTGGTGGCGCTGCCCGCGACGGAACTCCCGCATGCGCCGGAGCAGGTCGCGCACG
>JACMLI010000698.1 GCA_014379705.1 Gemmatimonadaceae bacterium | reverse complement strand
GGGAGCGGCGACCGAGATGCTCGGCGGCACGCCGTCGCAGGCCGGGCACGCCGACGCGCTCGCGCAGCAAGGCACCCTCGGCCTCGTCTGCGACCCGTTAGGCGGGCTCGTGGAGTTGCCGTGCGTGTTCCGCAATGCGACCGGGGCCGCGATCGCGCTCGCAGCCGTGGAGATGGCGCTCGCTGGCATCACCTTCGCGATCCCCGCCGACGAGGTCATCGACGTGATGGGCGAGATCGGACGGTCGATGGACGTGCGGTATCGTGAAACGGCAGGGGGAGGGCTCGCCGCCACTCCAACCGGTCGACGGCTGGCGCGAGAGCGACTCGTCCAGATCAAGAAGGGCGGCGCCTGATGCCGGAGATCCCATGAGTCCCACCTCGCCATCCCTGGGTCGCCGCCTGCTGCGCGTCGTTGGTCGGATCGTCAAGTGGGGGGCGATCGGGTTCGCGCTGCTCCTCGTGTGCGTGGCGGTCTACGGGCGGGTGCTGCATGCCCGCGAAGCGGGCCGCTGGAAGGCGCCCGGGCAGCTGCTCGCGGTCGAGCCGGGCCGGAACATGCACATGTACTGCACCGGCACAGGGAAGCCAACGGTGGTCCTCGAAGCAGGACTCGGCGATTTCTCTCTGTCGTCGTGGCGGTCGGTGCAGCCGCAGATCTCCGCGTTCACGCGTGTGTGCTCGTACGATCGAGCCGGCACGGGTTGGAGCGACGTGTCGCGCGCCCCGCTCATGCCGACGGCCATGGTCAACGACCTCCACGCGCTCCTTGGCGCCGCGGGAGAGCGGCCGCCGTTCGTGCTGGCGGGCCACTCGCTCGGTGGGCCACTCGTCAGGCACTATGCCGTGCACTATCCGTCCGAGGTCGCCGGCCTGGTCCTGGTGGACGGGTCGCACGAGGACCAGCTCACGCGCATCAACTTCCCGTGGTGGGCCGACTACATCTACCCGGTCTTTCGCGGAGTCAATTTTCTGCGGATCGATCGCGTCCTTGGCGGACTTATCGCCAAGGACACCGTGGCGCAGCGCAGCCTCGCGCTGACCTCGACGACCACGGCCGTGAACAACACGATGACCATCGGGCAATCGCTGCCGACGTTCATGGCCGCAGTGAAGAAGGACGCGCGCGATTTCGGTGACCTGCCGATTACCGCGCTGACTGCCGGGCGCATGGGGGTGGTGGGGATGACGCCGGCCCAGGCCGACACCATGCAGCGTGCATGGAACGCCATGCACCAGGAGATCGTCGCGCGAACGACCCGCGGTCGCTGGATCCTCGCCGAGAAGAGCCAGCACTACATCCAGCGCGACCAGCCGGAGCTCGTGATCGACGCGGTGCGCGTGATGGTGGACTCGGTGCGGGCCTCAACAAAGGAATAGCCGCTACGCCGGCTTTTACGCCGCTGAGCGCAAGCGACAACGACACGGGGCTCCGGCCTTCGCCGGAGCGACGGAGGCGGAGGCCGGAGCGACGGAGGCCCTAACGCTTTACCCAGGTCCCGCGCTTCATGACCCGCTCGACTTTCTGCGTGTTGCGGATGTCGGCAAGGGGATCGGCGCCGAGCACCACGAGGTCGGCGGCGAGACCAGGGCGCAGCGTGCCGGTGCGTTCCTCGATGCCGATGGCGCGCGCCGCGTTGAAGGTCGCCGCCTGGAGCGCCTGCATCGGCGTGAGGCCCGCGGAGACCAACAGGACGAGTTCGCGATGGAGGTGCGGGAGTGAATCGGAATGCGTGGCGATCATGTCATCCGTGCCGGCGACGATCGGGACGCCCAGCTCCGCCGCCCGTCGCGTCACCGCGACGGCCCAATCCGCGGCCTCGCGCGGCGTGTTGGCGCGCAGGAAGACGAAGAGCGTCGGCTCGAAGAGCACCTGCCGCTCCGCCATGCGTTGCAGGAGGCGCGTGATTGCGGGGGCGCCTGGTTCGACGCGGGCATACGGGACCGCGTAACGCTGCCGGTAGTTTGGGAGGCTGTCGACGCCCTCCCAGGCGAGGAGCGGGGCGTGCGACAGGACGTCCACGCCCGCGTCGACAAGGTCGGAGGGGCGCGCGGGGAAGAGCGTCGCGTGGCTCCAGACACGAAGCCCGGCCGCATGCGCCGCCGGCACCGCGCCGCGCACCACGTCCGCCGATGCGTCTGCATACAGCTTGATCCCGCGCACTCCGCTTCCCTTCGCCTCGAGCGCCGCGGACCTGAAGTCGGTGGTCGGACTCACGGTCCGCATCCACGGCTCGACACCGGCCGTGGTGCCCTTGGTCGATGCGCCCACGCGCGGGTCGCTCATGAAGTCCGCCCCGGCCCAGATGGCGGAGCCGAAGATGTCGGGACCCTCGATGTCACCGACCAGGGTACCACGCGCGAGTTCGCCCAGTGCGCGCGCATCGCCGGCCATGTCCCGCACCGACGTCACACCACCACGGAGTTCACTGCGCAGCTTTGCGGTGATCGCGGCGCGATTGTCATCGCCGGACGGATCCGTGGCCAGGTGCACGTGCGCGTCGATCAGGCCGGGAATGACCCACCGGCCGGCAAGGTCCTCGACGCGGGCACCCGCAGGCGATGTTCGCGATCCCGTTGGATAGATCTCGGCGATGCGCCCCGCGCGGATCACGAGGCTCATGCCCGCGCGTGCCGCGGCGCCCGTCCCGTCGACGAGCGTCACGCCATTCAGCACGTGAACGCTCAGCGTGGGCTTCACGAACGCCCCGCCGGCGAACACGCCGCGCCGGCCGGCACACGCTTCGCTGACCGCGGTGAAGCGAAGGGAGTCACCACGTGCGGCGACGGCATACGACCCGGCCTCGCCCGCCCGGCAGGCGCGAGGGCCGGCCGTATCGGTGAGGACCACCATGGAATCGCCGCGCCATCGTGCCGTGCCGGCCGCCCCCAGTTCCTCCCCCAGCTGCACGCGAAAGCTCGAGTCGGTGAGCACGAGGCGCAGGGGACCGCGGGCATAGGTGCCGATGGGACGTCCCTGGGCAGCGGCGGCAGCAGGCAGGAGCACTGCCAGGAGCACGGCGAATCGCCGTGTGGCTTGCACACGCCAGGACAGGGGCCGGAAAGGCATGGTGGTGTTCTTGAGGGGATGCGCCCTGTATCTTGGGGCTGGAATGTATCCGGCGCGACCTCGTGCAGTGCGCGGCGCGGAAACCATGTCCGTCCTCCAGCCGTAGGACGGCCTAGCCCCGACGCAGGAACTCATGGTAACCAAAGACGACCTCGAGTCATTCCTCGACCGACTTTCGAACGAAGGCGCGAGCTACTTCGAAGCGGGCGAGAACACGTACATCGTGCACCCCGGTGGGGCGCTCGACGTTGACATCGTGATCCACTATAACGCGCCCGTGATGCTGTTGCGCGTGAAGGTCATGGACGTCCCCCAGAAGAACGGCAAGGGAGCGGAGCTCAACCGGCGCCTCCTCGAACTCAACGCGTCGGACCTCCTGCACGGCTCGTACGGCATCAGCGACGGGTCCATCGTGCTCACGGAGGCGCTCGAACTCGCGCATCTCGACTTCGAGGAGTTCCTCTCCAGCTACGAAAGCATCACGCTGGCCCTCGCGACACACCTGCGCGAGCTCACGTCGTATCGCGAGGACGCATAGGCTCATGGGACTCTTCGATCGTCTGGCATCCCTGGTCAAGTCGAACATCAACGACCTGATCTCCTCCGCGGAGAACCCGGAGAAGATGCTGAATCAGATCATCGTCGACATGCGGGACCAGCTGGTGAAGGCCAAGCAGCAGGTGGCCGCCGCCATCGCCGATGAAAAGCGCCTGCGCGACCAGGCGGATTCGGAACTCAAGCAGTCGCAGGACTGGGAGCAGAAGGCCATGCTCGCCATCCAGCAGGGGCGTGATGACCTCGCCAAGCAGGCACTCGTCAGGCAGACCGAGCACATCGCGCACCACCAGCAGCTCGAGGCCACCTGGCAGTCGCACCAGTTCGAGACCGAGAAGCTCAAGACGTCACTGCACGACCTCAACGACAAGATCGAAGAGGCAAAGCGGAAGAAGAACCTGCTCCTCGCCCGCCAGCGTCGCGCCCAGGCCCAGCAGCGCATCCAGGAGACCATGTCCGGTCTCTCGGAGAAGTCCGCGTTCGAGGCCTTCGCTCGCATGGAAGAAAAAATCGAGCAGAACGAGCGCATGCTGAAGGCGTCGAGCGAGATCGACCAGGAGTTCTCGGGCGATCGGCTGCAGCACGACTTCAAGCAACTCGAGCGCACGGCCGGTGCCGTCAGCGCCGACAACCAGTTGCTCGCGCTCAAGCAGAAGATGGGACTGCTCCCGAGCGCTCCTCCGGTGGAGAAGCGCCAGCTCAACGCTGGTGCGAGGCAGGCCGAGGACGCGCACGCCGAGATCGAGGACGAGCACGACGAAAAGGCCTAGGCTGGCGTGACCGACGCCCTGGCCAGCCAGCATCGCATACGGTTCGCGCCCGCGCTCGCCGCGACGGTCGCGACCGTCCTGCTGTTGTGGCTCTTCGGCCGATCGGCCGACATCTTCCTGCTGCTGTTCGTTGCGATCCTCTTCTCGCTCTACCTCGGCGCCGTCACTGACGCGATCGTGCGCCGCACGCGCCTGCCGAGCGGCATCGCGTTCGCCATCGGGTTCTTCCTCACGATCGGGGGACTGGTCGGGCTCGTCACGCTCCTCGTGCCCCCGGTCGTGGAACAGACGCAGCAACTGATCGCGAACCTCCCCGGATACCGCGACGCGTGGCAGGCATGGCTCGAGCGCATGCTCGTGCGCTATCCCGCCATGCGACAGGTCTACGCAGAGGAGTCCGGGAAGGTCGTCAGCACGCTGGTGCAACAGACCGAGGCGGCCGTCGGCCAGGTCCTGCCGCGCGTCGTTGGACTCGGTCACGCCGTCGTGAACATCGTCTCGATCATGGTGATGGGCATCTTCCTCGCCCTGCACCCGGGCACGTATCGCGAATGGCTCATCGCGCTCTTTCCCCCCGTCAAGCGCGATCTCGTGCGCGACGTACTCGCGGACATCGCCAACACCCTGCGCTCGTGGCTGGTCGGGCAAATCCTCGCCATGAGCATCCTCGCGGTGCTCACCGCCATCGGGCTGTACGTGTTGCAGGTGCCGTATTGGCTCACGTTCGGGGTGTTCACGGGCGCCGTGGCGATCATCCCATTCTTCGGTACCCTCGTCTCGTCGACGATTCCGGCGCTGTTCGTCCTTGGAGGCGACGGCGTGTTCGGGATGAGCGCCGGGGCGCATGCGCTCTCGGTGATGATCCTCGGGTTCGTGATCCACATCGTCGAGGCCAACCTCGTCGTCCCGCTCATCACGCAGAAGCAGGTGGAGATTCCGCCGGTGCTGAGCATCCTGGCGGTGCTGATCGTGGGCCGCATCCTCGGACCCGTGGGCCTGCCGGTGGCGGTACCCCTGCTGGCCACCAGCATCGTCCTCGTCAGGCGGATCCTCGTGAACCGCATCTACGAGGGACAGAGCCTGCTGCGGCCCGGCCAGGAGCGCGTGCTGGTGTTGCGCGTGCCGCCCGCCGATGGCGGCATCATCGTCAGCGCGGACCCGCCGATCGACGTGTTGCGGTTCGTGGAGCCGCTCGCGCGACCTGCGTGACCCGCCCCATGCCGTCGCACCTGCGAAAGCAGCGTGCCCAGGGTCGTTGGTCTGTGGTGCGCGGATGATCTTCGAGCCGGAGTCCGAGTGCCTCGAGCGTGAGGCCATGCGGGACCTCCAGGGACGTCGGCTCCGCGCGCTCGTTGCATACGTCGACCAGCGCGTCACGCACTACCGGGATGCCCTCGCGGCGAGCGGGGTGCGCGCCTCGGAGATCCGTGGCGTCGATGACATCACGCGCCTCCCGATCACGCGAAAGTCGGATCTGCGCGACCACTACCCGTTCGGCCTCCTCGCGGTCGCGCGCCGCGAGTTGCGCCGCGTGCACGCCTCGTCAGGCACCACCGGCAAGCCCACGGTTGTCGCCTACACCGCCGACGACCTCGAGCTCTTCGCCCGCGTCAATGCGCGGGCCCTCGCGATGGGCGGGGCCGAACCGGGGATGATGCTGCACAACGCGTATGGGTACGGGTTGTTCACCGGCGGACTCGGCCTGCATGCCGGTGGCGAGCGACTCGGCCTCAATGTCGTCCCCGTCTCCGGCGGCATGACCGAGCGCCAGCTCACCCTGATCGAGGATTTCCGCCCCGAGGTGATCTGCTGCACGCCGAGCTACGCGCTAACGCTGGCAAGCGAACTCCAGAAGCGTGGCGTCGCGCCCGACGCGATCTCGCTGCGCTATTCCCTGCATGGCGCGGAGCCGTGGACCGACGGCATGCGTGCGCAGATCGATGCGGCGTTAGGCGTGCGCAGCACGAACATCTACGGGCTCTCCGAGATCATCGGGCCTGGCGTGTCCAATGAGTGCGTGGAGGCCCGCGACGGCTCGCACATCATGGAGGACCACTTCTATCCCGAGATCCTCGACCCGGAGACGAGCGAGCCGGTGCCCGAGGGAGGGGAAGGGGTGCTCGTGCTCACGACGCTGACAAAGCAGGCGTTGCCGCTGTTGCGCTACTGGACGGGGGACATCACGAGCCTCACGCGCGAGCCCTGCCCCTGTGGCCGCACGCTTGCCCGGATGCGCCTGATCAAGGGGCGCACCGACGACATGCTCATCATCCGTGGCGTCAACGTGTATCCGAGCCAGGTGGAGAGCGTCCTTGCGCGGCTTCCCGCGCTGGCGCCGCACTACCGATTGGTCGTGAGCCGCGAGGAAATGCTCGACGAGATTGAGGTGCACGCCGAAGTCACGACCGAGTGGCTGGCGGCGTCGGATGCGCGAAGCGACGATGGCAGTGTCGCCCTGGGACATGCCTCGGCACGGGAGCTCTGCGGCCGCATCGTCTCCCTGCTGCGGGAGACCATCGGTGTCTCAATGCGGGTGCAGCTTCTCGGTCCGGGGCAAGCACCGCGTTCCGAGGGTGGCAAGCTCAATCGCGTGCTCGACCGACGTCCGGCGCGGTGAAGGCCGCTGCAGTCAGCGGTCGGGCGTGAAGAGCCCGGGAATCATTGCGATCGCGCCGAAGCGAACGAGCCGCCCGGCAAAGGCCACGAGAAGGAAGAGAAGAACCGGGTAGCGCGTGAGTCCCGCCGCGACCGCAATCAAATGAAAGGGGGGCAGGCTCACGAGGGCGCTGCTCGCGAGCACCATGACGCCGAGATTCGGGTATCGCGCCACCACGGCCTTGGAGTCATCGAGCAGGCGTCTCGCGCGCGGATGCCGAACGCGGCCCTCCTGCGTCCCGAGCCAGTACCAGGCCCACTTTCCGAGCACGTGACCGAGGGTCATCAGGAGCACGGCAGGAATCACGAGGGCGCGAGGCTGCAGGCCCCCCGCTGCGAGGGCGAAGACTTCGGCAGCTCCTGCGGGCACGACGGCAAGCAGGACCCCGATCAGGAACGCCGAGGCCATCGCGAGCGCGGGGGTGGAGAAGTTGCCAAGGGAATACCCGAGCACCTCGATCGACAGGCCGCCGTCCATCTTATGGAATCATCCGCGACGCCGTCACGCCCCCGTCGCGACGGCGAAGGGGAAGGCAATGGCGACGACACGGGGCTCCGGCCTTCGCCGGAGCGACCAATGTGGGGCAACGACACGGGGCTCCGGCCCCCGGCTTACAGCCTGCCGGGGCATGCTTCGCCGGAGAGCGACGAACGTGGAGCAACGGCACTCGGCGGAACGGAGCACGCAGGTCTCGGATAGAGTGTGAACGCGTGTGCCAGAAGGTCAGTTGATGTTCGAGGCACCGCCAGAGTTGTGGGCCTGCGGATTCGTCGCTCGCGTCGACGAACCACGCTTGACCTCGCAAAGCCGACCGGATTGCATTCCCGCATGACCTTCCGCCTGTACAACACGCTTTCGCGGTCCGTGGAATCCTTCACCCCGGCAGACGGGGAGACGGTGCGCATGTACACGTGCGGCCCCACGGTGTACGACCCCGCCCACGTCGGAAACTTTCGCACCTTCCTGTTCAACGACCTGATGCGCCGCGCGCTGCGCCTTCAGGGCTGGAAGGTCGTGCAGGTGCAGAACCTCACCGACGTCGACGACAAGATCATCAAGCGGGCGCGCGACACGGGGAAGTCGATCCTCGAGGTCACCGAGCCGGTCACGGAGATCTTCCACAAGGATCGCCGGTACCTGCGCATCGAAGATGCGGAGGAGTACCCGAAGGCGACGACGCACATCCCGGAGATGATCGCGTTGGTCGAGGATCTCCTCGCCAAGGGCGTCGCGTACACGGCAGAGGATGGCTCGGTCTACTTCAGCATCGAGCGCTTTCCAGGCTACGGAAAGCTTTCCCGGCTGGACACCCGCGAGCTGAAGAGCGGAGCGCGGGTTGCCCAGGACGACTATACGAAGGAGAACGCCCAGGACTTTGCTCTATGGAAGGCGGCGAAGGAGGAAGATGAGGCGACCGGGGCAGCGTGGGACGCCCCGTTCGGCCGCGGCCGTCCGGGCTGGCACCTCGAGTGCTCCGCGATGGCGATGAAATACCTGGGCGAGACGCTCGACATTCATGGCGGGGGCGTCGACCTGATCTTCCCGCATCATGAGGACGAGATCGCCCAGAGCGAGGCTTCGACGGGCAAGCCATTCTCTCGATTCTGGTGCCACGGGGAGTTCCTCCAGATCGACGGGACGAAGATGTCCAAAAGGCTGGGGAACATCACGACGGTGAAAGACCTGCGGGAGCGCGGGATTTCGGCGGCGGCGCTGCGGCACTTCGTGTACTCGACCCACTACCGCAAGCAGATGAACCTGTCGGGGGAGGGGCTCGAGGGGTCGCTGGAGGCGGTCCGGCGGGTGGGGGAGTTCGGCCATCGGCTGGACACGGCCCGTGGAGCCACGCCCGAGCTGGCGGCCGTCGCCGCGCAAGCAGAGAAGGATTTCAGGGAAGCCCTGTCCGACGACCTGAATGCCCCGGAGGCCGTGGCGGCGCTGTTCATGTACATCCAGAAGGCAAACGCCGAGCTCGACCGGAATGGATCGGACACGTCGGCCTTGGCGACGGCGCGCGAGGTGTTTGCGACGATTGACGGCGTGCTGGACCTGAGGCCGAGGGTCGTGCGGTTGGTGGTCGGTGCCGAAGCAGTCGAGCCTGATCCGGCGACGTTACCGGACACGGAACCCGTGGAACAGGAAGCGATTGCCTGGGCGGTGGAGCGTCTTCGGGGCCGCCTGACGGCGAGAAAGTCCCGCGATTTCGCACAGTCGGACGCGCTCCGGGCGGAGGTGGAGGCCAGAGGCTTCGTGGTGAAGGACACGGCGCTGGGGACGCAGTTGGAGCGCTGGAGATAGGGGGCGTGTGGACGGATGGACGGGATGGATGGGTAGTGGTGACGGTGCCAGGCCCGGGCGGTTCCGCCAGCCGAGGGTAACTCGGCGGGGCGTGCCCGCTACTGATGCGCTTGAGCGGCTTGCATGGAGGCGGGTGGTTCGGCTGGACCGGCCCATCCCGTCCATCCCGTCCATCCCGTCCACCCGTCGGGCGCCTGCGCCTCGTCAGTGCCTAAGCGCAGCAGCGCCAATCGCTTGACACCTCTCTAAATCCCGGCTAGCATTCCAAGCTCGCGAAAAACATGGCCTGAGCGCTGACGTAGCTCAATTGGCAGAGCAGCTGATTTGTAATCAGCAGGTTGTGAGTTCGATTCTCACCGTCAGCTCTGTTGAACGGTTGGCGTCGGCGCGGGACGGTGAGTCGCGAGGGAACACATCCGGTGGGGTACCCAAGTGGCCAACGGGAGCAGACTGTAAATCTGCCGGCTTACGCCTTCGAAGGTTCGAATCCTTCCCCCACCATCGGCGGCCGGTCGTTAGGGTCGCGGGCGAAGGACATGCGGGAGTAGCTCAGTTGGTAGAGCGCAAGCCTTCCAAGCTTGATGTCGCGGGTTCGAGCCCCGTCTCCCGCTCTTGGAGGCGCAGGACGGCAGGATGCTAGTGAACG
>JACMLI010000697.1 GCA_014379705.1 Gemmatimonadaceae bacterium | reverse complement strand
GAGCACGCCGGCCCCGCACCCGAGGAGGGCCGGCACGAGGCTCTCGGTGAGGGCCTGGGCTGCCAGCCGACCCCGGGACACGCCTAACGCAAGTCGCAGGGCGACTTCGCGCCGGCGACGGAGCGCCCGCCCGACGAAGAGGTTCACGACGTTGGCACAGGCGATGAGCAACACGATGACGGCGACGCCGGAGACCCAGCGCATCGTGCGCGCCTCGAGGTCGGGATCAGGGCCGGCAGCCACCTTGAGCGGTCCCGCGATCGCCACGGGTTTCGCCACGTCGACCGGGGGCGTTTCGTCGTCGAGGGCCCGCGCGGCGTTCCAGCTGCGAATGAACGCGCCCGTCAGGTCGCGCCGTGCCGTTTCCAGCGAGACGCCAGGCTTTCGGCGCACGAGCATCTCCATCCACGTCCAGTTGTACCGCGTGAAGTACGCCGTCCCGTCTTCGCCCCGCTGCGATCCCGCGAAGGTCGTGATCGGCACGTAGATGGCAGGTGGCCGATCCTCGTTGATGCCCCGAAAGCCACGCGAGGCCACGCCGATGATCGTGTGCTCGAGGTTACCGATCAGCACCCTCTCGCCGATCACGTTTCTTCCGCCGTATTCGGCTTGCCAGTACGCGTGATCGAGGACCGCCACCGCCTCGCCTTGTGGAGTCTGGTCCTCGGAAGCGGCGAAGTACCGGCCCACGGCCGGTGGCGCGTCGAAGAAGCCGAAGAACGACGCGCTCACGGCCGCAATCGGCCGCTCGTTCGTGGCGTCGCCCACGCCGATGGCGCGATTCGTCTGGAAGAACGCCGCGAAGTCCGACATGGAGGACGACCAGCGCTGCAAGTCGAGGTACGTCGTGTACTCGAAATGGCTCTGCGTCCTGACCATGCCGCGGTTGGTCGACTGTCCATACACGCGGTGGACGTGGTCGGGGTCCCGGAGGAAGGGATATGGGCGGAGCATGAGGCGATCGAGCAACCCGAACATCGCCGCGTTGGCGCCGATGCCCAGCGCGAGCGTGATGACGACGCTGGCCGTGAAGGCCGGCGAGCGACGTAGGCCGCGCAGGGCGTGGCGCATGTCCTGCCGCAGGTGGTCGAGCCACGGCCACGACCAGCGCTCGCGCGCGGCTTCACGCGTGATCGTGGCGTTGCCGAGGCGGACGCGCGCTGCGTGGGCCGCGCCATCCGGTGTGGCACCCACATGGCGGGCGTCGCGCTCGAGCTGCTCGCGGTGAAAGCGGAGTTCCTCCACCAGTTCGGCGTCGAGCCGGTCCCGGCGGAACCAGTCCAGCAGGCGATTCAGGGCTTCGCGCATGGTGGGGGCCTCCCTGCGTGGGGGTCAGCTGGGTCGCATGACGCGGCCGATCGCGGCCACGAGGTCGTCGAACCCGGACTCCTGGGCGCCGAGGTGCTTCCGGCCTTCGGCGGTGATCGTGTAGTAGCGCGCCCGCTGGTTGTTGGGCGTCATGCCCCACTCTGCCTTGACCCATCCCTTCTGGCGCATGCGCTGGAGGGCGGGGTAGAGCGAGCCTTCGTCCACGCGCAGCACGTCGAGAGAGAGTCGCTGGATGTGCTGGGCGATCCCGTAGCCGTGCATGGCCTGCGCGGTGAGGGTCTTGAGGATCAGCATGTCGAGCGTGCCGGGGAGGAGCTCGCGCTTGCCCGAGGGTGTCGGCGTCATCGCAGGGGGTAGACGTTCTATGGGGTAGACACCGCAGGGGGTTGGAGCGTTGCGGGTGGGGCGGGCGCGGAAGGCGTTGGGGCGTATGGGGGGTGGGCGTGGTCGCTGGACGGACTGGCGGGGAAGCCGGTATTCTCTCGGCATGTTCGTCTGGCCCCTCATTGCAGTCGCGGCTATCCTCGCGGCGGTCTGGTTCTTCGGCGTGCGCCACCCGGGGACCATCGGGGGCGCTGAGGCGATACGGCTACTGCTTCGGGACGCCCATCCCGACTTCGCGCTCGATGACATTGCCCTGGATCCCGACCACGGTCGCGCGCTGGCGTCGGATGCGTCCGGGGCCCACGTGATGCTCCTGTTCATGATGGGGAATCAGGTCGCCATTCGCGTGCTCGAGCCCGGTGCGGTCCGCGCCGTGGACCTGAGCGACGCGCCGGATGGGAGTCGGCGGGTCGTGGTGCACCTGGCCGACCTGGGATGCCCACAGATCGCCCTCACCCTGGCACCGGCCGATGCACCCCGATGGAGTTCCCGACTGCAGCGACTGGCCGGCCGGGCGACCGACGCGATCGCCCAGGCACCTTTGGCACGCCACCGTCCCCCGCTGATCGATGCTTGAGTCGCTCTCCTCGCTGCTCCCCGACCCGGTGGCGTACGCCATCCCGGTCTTCATGCTGCTGATCCTGGTGGAGGTCTGGTGGAGCCGGCGCGCCTTGCCGGCGAACTATGAATTCCGGGATACGGCGGCGAGCCTCGTGATGGGGCTCGGGAACTTCGCGTTAGGCATCGCGTACGGCGGCATCGTCTACGCTGCGACCACGTGGGTGTACCAGTACCGGCTCGTGTCGCTGCCCAGCGCCTGGTGGGTGTTCGTGGTGATCCTGCTCGCCGAGGACTTCATTTACTACTGGTTCCACCGGCTCTCGCACGAGCATCGGCTCTGGTGGGCGGCGCACGTGAACCATCACTCGTCGCAGCACCTCAACCTCGCGACGGCGCTGCGGCAGAGCTGGACCGGCAATCTCGCGTTTGTCTGGCTGCTCTGGCTCCCGCTCGCCTTCCTCGGCTTCCCACCGGCGCTCATCGCGTTCCAGAAGGGGATCTCGCTGGTCTACCAGTTCTGGATCCACACGGAGTCGATCCGACGGCTCCCTCGCTGGGTCGAATACGTCTTCAATACGCCTTCGCACCACCGCGTGCACCACGCGAGCAACGCGCGCTACCTCGACCGGAACTACGCGGGCATCCTCGTGATCTGGGACCGGATGTTCGGGACGTTCGTGGCCGAGGAGGACGAAGAGCCGTGCCGCTACGGCATCACGGCCAACCTTGGCACGTTCAACCCGCTGCGCATCGCCTTCCACGAGTGGGCCGCGATCGCCCGCGACGTCGCCCGGGCGCGCACGTGGCGTGATCGCATGCAATACGTGTTTGGGCCGCCGGGATGGAGCCCGGAGGGGAACCAGCACACGTCGGCGGAGATCAGGCGGCGGTGGAGGGAGGGTGGGGGAGCGCGATAGGTCGGGGCAACAACGCTGGGTCCCGGATACTGCGCTCGCGTTGCGCCTCCCCAATCGTCGCTCCGGTGAAGGCCGGAGCCCCGCGTCGTTTTGACTCACAGCACGACGCTGGGTCCCGGAGACTGCGCTCGCGTTGCTCGCTTGTCCGGGATGACGGAGAGAGCGCTCGTGCTGCTCGTGCTGCTCGTGCTGCTCGTGCTGCTCGTGATGCTCGTGCTTCTCGTGCTTCTCGTGCTTCTCGTGCTTCTCGTGCTTCCCGTGCTTCCCGTGCTCCCCACGCTTCCCATACGTCTCACGCTTCGCATGCTTCTGTTCCTGCCGCCTCCGCCCCACATTGAAGCTCCCCCCTTCCGCAG
>JACMLI010000696.1 GCA_014379705.1 Gemmatimonadaceae bacterium | reverse complement strand
GACCACCGACGAGCTCCTCGGCTGCCACATGATCGGGCCTAACGTCTCGGACCTGCTCGCCGAGGTGGTCCTGGCCTTCGAGTACCGCGGCTCCTCCGAGGACATCGGCATCACGGTGCACTCGCATCCCACGCTGTCCGAAGCCACGAAGGAAGCGGCGTTGGCGGTGCTGGGGAGGGCGATTCACTTCTAGGTTCTGGGGCGTATGGGGCGTGTTTGGCGCGTACGGTTGCAGGTGAGTCCGCTCGTCCCGCCACCTTGCCTCCGCGTGCCCCAGCGGCAGGTTCCACGTCGACCACGCCCTACACGCCTACACGCCCTACACGCCCCATACGCCCCAGTACGCCCCAGTACGCCCCAGTACGCCCCATACGCCTCACAAGCCCCAAAAACATGACGCTCGCGACCACCGATACCGCTGCTCCCCCCGTAAAGGCTCCCCCGTTCGGCAAGTTCTTCCTGCCCGGACCCACGGAAGTCCGTCACGACGTGCTCCATGCGATGACGCAGCAGATGATTGCGCATCGCGGCAAGGGAATCGAAGACCTCATGGCTCGCCTGGCGCCGCGGCTCCAGCAGGTCTTTCGCACCACGCGCCCGGTGTACACGTCGACGTCCTCCGCGACGGGGCTGATGGAGGCTGGCGTGCGCAACACCGTGCGTGAGCGCGCGCTTTGTCTCGTGAATGGCTCGTTCTCCGAGCGCTTTCACAAGGCGGCCGTGAACTCCGGCATCGCTGCGGACAAGCTCGAGGTGCCTTACGGGCAGTATCACTCGCCCGACATGGTCGGCGACGCCCTGCGAAAGGGGAAATACGACGTCGTCACCGTCGTGCACTCGGAAACGTCGACGGGCGTGCTCAACCCGCTCGCCGACATCGCCAAGGTCGTGCACGAGGCGGGTGACATTGTACTCGTCGTCGATACGGTCTCGTCGATGGCGGCGGGGCAGGTGGAGATGGATGCGTGGGAACTCGACTACGTGCTCACCGGCTCGCAGAAGGCCCTCGCCCTCCCGGCCGGCCTCGCGTTCTGCGCGGGGAACGATCGCGTGATGGCACGCGCCAGGCAGAGCACGCGGCGCGGGTTGTACTTCGACCTCCTCGAGTTCGACGAGTATTACAAGAAGAACCAGTCTCCCAACACGCCCGCCGTTTCGCTGCTCTACGCCGCCGACGTTCAGCTGGCGCACATCGAGGCCGAGGGCATGGAAGCGCGCTGGGCGCGTCACACGGCGATGGCCGAGCGCACGTGGTCGTGGGCTGAGGAACTCGGTGAGAAGGCAGGGACGAGCCTCTACGCGCCGGCGGGCTACCGCGCGCCGGGCGTCACCTGCATCAAGGTTCCCGCGAGCAAGCCGGGTTCCGCCGTCGCCAGTGCGATGAAGGCGAAGGGATTCGTCATCGCGACGGGCTACGGAAAGCTCAAGGACGACATGGTGCGCGTCGGGCACATGGGCGACCACACGATGGAAGAACTCGACACGCTGCTCGAGGCGCTGCGCGAGGTGCTCACGGCATGACCGCCCAGTGGACGGTCCTCGTCGCCGACAGCATCGCCCTCGACGGGCTTGCTCCCCTTGCTACCGACAAGCGCTTTGAGCTTGTCGTTCGTCCCGGTTTGTCCGGGGAGGAGCTCGCTGACGCGATCTCCACCGCGGACGCGGTCCTCGTTCGCAGCGCGACGAAGATCACGCGTGCGTCGCTCGCCAGGGCCGACCGTCTCAAGGCGATCGGCCGCGCGGGCGTCGGCATCGATACCATCGACGTCGACGCCGCATCGAAGCGCGGGATCCCGGTGCTGACTGCGCCCGCGGGCAACACGATCTCCGCGGCCGAACTCACGATGGCGCTCCTCCTCGCCGTCGCGCGCAAGGTGCCGGCCGCCGATCGGTCGATGAAGGCCGGTGAGTGGGACAAGAAGTCGTTCAATGGGTTCGAGCTCTACGGCAAGACCTTAGGGCTCGTGGGCGCGGGCCGCATTGGCGGGCAGGTGGCGAAGCGGGCGCGCGCCTTCGGCATGAGCGTGCTCGTGTACGATCCGTACCTGCTCAGTGAGCGAGCGCGGGAACTCGACGTGCAACTCGCGCCGCTGGATGACGTGATCCGCAAGAGCGACGTGATCTCGGTGCACGTGCCGCTGACCGAGGCCACGGCAGGCCTGATCGGCCCGGCGCAGTTCGCGATGATGAAGCCCGGCGCGCTGCTGCTCAACGTGGCCCGTGGCGGCGTGGTGGATGAAGCGGCCCTGCTCGTCGCGTTGCAGGAGAAGAAGATCGCCGGCGCCGCGCTCGATGTGTACGAAACCGAACCCTTGCAGAAGGATTCTCCGCTCCGGTCCCTGCCTAACGTGGTCATGACGCCACACCTGGGCGCCTCGACGGCCGAAGCGCAGCAGAACGTGGCGATCGAGATTGCGGAGGCGGTGCGGAACTGCCTCGCCGAGGGGGATTTGTCGGCGGCGGTGAATGCGGCGAGGATTCGGCGCTAGTCAGGCGCGGCGGCTCGCAGTTCTGCTGGTGCGTATTGGGGTCAGACTCTCCGTGGCTCGAGTCTGACCCGACTTCGGGCTCTCAAGCGCCCAGGTGGAGTCACGAGAATCACGAGCAGTACGAGAAGTACGGGAGGCATGAGAGGGACCGCGATCGCACTCCTTCGCGTGCTGCGCGTGCTTCCCGTACTGCTCGTGATTCTCGTGATTCTGGTTTTCGGGGCCGGGGAGGGCG
>JACMLI010000695.1 GCA_014379705.1 Gemmatimonadaceae bacterium | reverse complement strand
GTTCGCTGGCGGATCCTCGGCCTCATCATGGCTGCCAGTGCCGTCGCGTACATCTTCCGGAGCAACGTTTCGATTGCCGGGCCCTCCATCAAGACGGAGCTGGGGCTGAGCGAAACGCAGCTCGGGCTCGTGCTCTCGGCTTTCGTCCTGCCTTACGCGTTGCTGCAGATCCCCGGGGGTCTCCTCGGCGAACGGTTCGGGCCGCGGAAGGTGGTCCTCGGCATGATCACGGGGTGGGCGGTCGTCACGCTGGCGATCGGGCTCATTCCCGGACGCGATACGGCACCGCTCTGGTTCGTTCTCAGTGCCCTGGTAGTGCTGCGAGGAGCGATGGGTGCGCTGCAGGCGCCGTTCTTCCCCGTGACGGCGGGGGGCACCACGCGCACATGGTTTCCGGCGGGTCGCTGGGCGCTCGCCAACGCACTGCAGAACGTGACCTTCACCCTCGCCTCTGCGGCGGCGGCACCGCTCCTCGTGTGGCTGATCGCCCGATTCGGGTGGCGCATGGGGCTCATGGCGGCGGCCCCCCTCGCGATCGTGCTCGCCGGGCTGTGGTGGTGGGAGGACCGCGACGATCCCGCGACGCATCCTCGCGTGAACCAGGCGGAGCTCGCGCTGATCCGCGCCGGCCGGCCCCCGGCGCACGAGCGAGTACATGCCCGTTGGCAGGATGTGGCGCGGAATCAGGACGTCATGCTCCTCACGCTGAGTTACTTCTGCCTCAACTACGTCTTCTACCTCTTCTTCAACTGGTTCTACTACTACCTCACCGAGGTGCGGCACCTCTCCCCCACGGTGGCGGGCTATTTCACGGGGGCGCAGTGGATCGTTGGGGCGGCAGGCGCCGCGGCTGGTGGTGTGCTCTGTGACTGGCTGACGGCACGGTTAGGCAGCACCCTCGGCTGCCGCGTGACGGCAATGGCTGGCATCCTCTTCGCCGCGCCCTGCCTCGTGCTTGGCGTCCTCGCGGAGAGTTCGATCGCCGTGGTGATGTTGCTCTCGATCAGCTTTGCATCGACACAGCTCGTGGACTCGGCATATTGGGTGGCCACGATGCGGGTGGCAGGGCCTCGCGCGCCGCTGGCTGGAGGCATCCTCAATACCGGTGGCAACCTGTCGGGCAGCCTCGCGGCGATCCTCGTGCCCATCATCGCCGGAGGCTGGGGCTGGGCGGCCGGGGTCGGATCGGGCGTGGTCTTCGCGGTCGTTGCCGCACTGCTCTGGCTTGGCATTCGGGCCGATCGCACGATCCAGGCGTAATCCCGAGTCGCATCGCGTGGCGCCAGATGCCGGCGGCCCGGGATGCATGTCGGGATTCAGCTGCGGGTCACGCATCCCAGATTAAAGGTCGCACTGAGGCACGCGTTTCGGCGCGCCAAGCGGCCGTGCGACAGGACAATCATGCAAACGGGAGCGCAAGGTGAATCCGAACAAGGCACTATGGGAGAAGGGCGACTTCACGCGGATAGCGGCGACGATGCGAGACAGCGGCGCCCAGTTCGTTGGCACCCTGGGGATCACCCCGGGCCTCGCGGTCATGGATCTCGGCTGCGGTGACGGCACCACGGCGATCCCGGCGCCGCGGGCAACGCCCGCGTGCGCGATCTCGGCCTCACGAACATCACGTTTGAAGAGGGCGATGCGTGCGACCTCGCGGGCGTGCCTGACGATGCGTTCGACCTTGTCGTGAGCATGTTCGGGGCGATGTTTGCCCCGCGCCCGCACGACGTGGCGAAGTCGATGGTGCGCGTGGCGAAGCCTGGCGGACGGATCGTGATGGGCAACTGGATCCCGGGCGACCCCACGCTGATCGCCCAGATCCTCAAGATCAGTTCCGCCTACACGCCCCCGCCGCCTGAAGGCTTTGTGAGTCCGCTCAGGTGGGGCGTCGAGTCAGACGTGATCGAACGGTTCGCGGGGGCCGGGGTGCCGGCAGAGGCGGTTTCCTTCCAGCGCAACTCGTTCACGTTCGAGCACGACGGCCCGCCGTCCGAGGTGGTGCAGCGATTCCGTGAGTATTACGGTCCGACGATGAACGCGTTCGACGCCGCCCGATCGACCGGACGCGCCGACGACCTGCAGCGGGAGCTCGAGGCGCTGTTCGCCGCACAAAACACCACCGGGCGTGATGACACGACCTCGATTTCTGCTACTTTCCTGCGTGTGACCGTCTCGACCTGAGGGCTATCTCCTGAGCGTACAAGCGTACAGGCGTGGGAGCGTGCAAGGGCACAAGCGTACGATCGTACGAGCGGTGCGTGCGCTTGTACGCTCGCGCGTTTGTACGCTCGCCCTCGCAACCCTGGCTGCTGGTGTGGCCAACGCTCAGTCCCCGATCTCGGTCGGGGCCGATCGGCTGTTCAGCGACTCCGCGCACCTGATCCGCGGCAAGCGACTCGCGCTCGTGTCGAACCACAGTGGCCGCCTGCGCGACGGCACGCACCTCGCCGACGCCCTGCATCGCTTTCCGGGCGCGCGCCTCACGGTGCTCTTCGGCATGGAATACGACATCCGCTCGAACGACTATTCGGTCGAGCGCGATGGCGAGCGGGCGATTGACCGGAGGACCGGCCTTCCCAAGTACAACCTGTACGGTGAGCACCATCGCCCCACGCCAGAGATGCTGCGCGACGTGGACGCGATCGTGTTCGACATCCAGGAAGTCGGCGCCCGCTTCTACGAGCACATCAACATCCTCGGCTTCGTGATGGACGCGGCCGCCGAGCGCAACATCGAGGTCATCGTGCTCGATCGGCCGAACCCGATCACGGGGCTCGCGGTGGACGGGTTCGTCACGGACGGCGACAAGCGGTTTCGGTTTGGATCGTACGCGCGCGTGCCCGTGGTGCATGGGATGACGATGGGCGAACTCGCCCGCATGTACAACGGGGAGCGCATGCTGCAGGGTGGTCGCCAGGCGCGTCTTCACGTCGTGCCCATGGCCGGCTGGACGCGCGCGATGTGGTACGACGAGACGGGACTCGAGTGGCGCAAGCCATCGCCCAACCTCCTCACGCTGAGTTCGATGCTCGCGTACGTGGGGACGTGCCTGTTCGAGGCGGTGAATGTTTCCGAAGGGCGCGGCACGGACACGCCCTTCGAGGTGATCGGTGCCCCGTGGCTGGACCATGTGAAGGCCGTCGCCCTGCTTCGTGACCTCAAGCTGGCTGGCGTCACCTTCGACACGGTCACGTTCACGCCGGTCCAGAAGCCCTACCACGGGCGTCCGCCGGAACTTGCAGGTGAACGCCTGCGCGGCATCCGGGTCCACGTCACCGACCGCAACGCCTTTGCGGCGTATCGCACCGGCGTGGCCATGCTGTGGGCGGTGCATCGGCCGCACGCCGACAAGGTGGTGTGGAACGACGCCGCGCTCGATCGCCTCGTGGCCACGCCGCGGCTCAAGTCGATGCTCGCGGCCGGGGCGACGCCGGCGCAGATCTTCCAGTCCTGGGACGCGGAGGTCGCGGCCTTTCGCTCGAAGCGGGGCCGCTACCTCCTGTATCGTTAGGCCTGGCATGCCGGGTCGACGATTGTGCAGTCGGCGCTCTACGCTGACGCGCAGGTCCACGTCGTCGTGGAGGGACGACCTTGCCAAGACGTCCGAGGAGCTGTCGATTCGGCCCTCTATGCTGCGACGCGCCTCGTATGTCATCGGCATCACTCTCGCCTGCCTTTCGTGCGGTCGGGACGAGCTCCGGCGCGACACGCCAGCGGCGCGCGGCACGACCGTCGTCGTCGCCCTGGGCGGTGATCCGGGGCAACTCAACCCCGCCATCACGACGGGCGGGGGAGTCCACCCCGTCACGGACCAGATCTTCAACGGCCTCGTTGGGCTCGACGAACAACTGCGCCCGGTGCCGGAACTCGCCGAGCGATGGGACGTGGAGGATGGCGGCCGGAGGTACCGCTTCCACCTTCGGCGCGGCGTCACCTGGCATGACGGCGTGCCGTTCACGTCGGCCGACGTCGTGTTCTCGTTCGAGCAGGTCCTGCTCAGGTACCACTCGCGCACGCGCGCCGGGCTTGGACCCGCGTTGCAGGGGATCAGCGCCCCCGACGATTCCACCGTCGTCTTCGAGTTTCGCCATCCCTATGCCCCATTGCTCCTGCGGCTCGACGTCACGGAAGCCTCCATTGTTCCGAAGCACGTGTATGGCGATGGCCAGGATCTCCTCGCGCACCCGGCCAACCAGCGGCCCGTCGGCACGGGACCGTTTGTCTTCACGAGCTATGCGCGCGGCGACCGCGTCGTCCTCTCGCGCAACCCGCGGTACTTCCGGCCCGGCCTGCCCGGTGTGGATCACGTCGTCTTCCGCATCCTTGCCTCCAATGCGACGGCAGCACTCGCGCTGGAGAGCGGCGACGTGGACTACTCGTCGTCCGTTCCCGGTCCCGACGTGGCGCGCTTCAAGGCAAACCCGACGTTGCGCGTCGTGCAGAGCACGGGTGGCTCGGGAGGCTCCGTCTGCCAGGAAGTGCTGATCCCCAACCTCGCCCGACCTCCGCTCAACCGCCTTGACGTCCGCCGGGCGATCTACCACGCGGTCGATCTCGGTTTCATCGCAGAGCGTGTCTACTTCTCGCAGGGACAGGCCGCCACTGGCCCGATCAGCAGCCGCCATGCCTGGGCATACACGGCGCCAGGCCGACACTATGCGCATGACACCGCGCGCGCCGCTGCGCTCCTCGACGCCGCGGGGCTGCGGCGCCAGGCCGATGGCACGCGTCCGATCAGCCTCTCGTTCGTGCACGCCGCGAACCAGGTGCGCCTGGCCGACGTCCTCCGCGACCAGCTGCGCGCCGTCGGGATCACCCTTCGGCTCGAGCCCCTCGACTTCAACGCCGCGGTGGACCGCGTGTTCGTGAAGAAGGACTTCGATCTCGGCTTCGCCTCGTTCTGTAATGGCGCCGATCCCGACATCGGCGTGCGCCGCGTGTACTCGTCGTCCAACATCGGTCCCATCCCCTTCTCCAACGGCGCCGGATACCGCAATCCGGTTGTCGATTCGCTCTTCGACGCGGGATCGGCAACGCTCGACCTCGAGGCGCGACGCCAGACGTACGCGCGCATTCAGGAGATCCTCGCCGAAGACCTTCCGTACTTCTGGCTCTTCGACTCCGCCGGATATCGCGCGTGGAGGGCCACCTTCACCGGCTTCCGGCCGTGGAGCGGCGCGTTCCTGGAGGCCGTGCGGCCCGTCGAGCCGTGAGTGAGCGACGCCGGGCGTCCCTGCTTCGCTTTGCCACGCGACGAGTGCTGTTGCTCGGTCCCTTTGCCTCGCTCCTCGTCGTCGCGGCCTTCACCCTGATCCAGCTGGCGCCAGGTGACCCGATCCTCCTGCTCGCCGGTGATGGGGGAACGCCGGCGTACTACGCCGAGCTGCGCGCCTATTACGGGCTGGACCGCCCGCTCCCGGTACAGCTGACTCGTTATGCGGGCGCGCTCCTTCGCGGTGACCTGGGGCAATCGCTCACCTACCAGCGACCCGTCGCCGGCGTGGTCCTCGACCGGTTGCCCGCCACCCTCGTGCTGGGTTTCGCGGCGCTCGTCGTCGGCGTCGGCGCAGGCCTTGGCCTCGGCCTGCTGGCCGTCCAGCGGCCGCACGGACGCATGGATGGCGCCATCCGCCTGTGGACCTCCATCGCCTACGCGACACCGGTCTTCTGGCTGGCGCAGGGGCTGCTGCTCCTCTTCGCCGTCAAGCTTGCGTGGCTTCCACTCGGCGGCATGACGTCCGTCCGGGACACGGGAACGGCGCTCGGGGGGGTCGTGGACGTCCTGCGTCACCTGCTGCTCCCCGCTCTTGCCCTCGGACTCTCGCTCAGCGCGGTCACGGGACGCGTCGCGCGTGCCAGCCTGCTTGACGCGCTGCAGGCCCCCTTTGTCCTCGCCGCCCGGGCACGCGGCGCCTCGCATACGCGCGTGCTGCTGCGCCACGCACTTCCAAATGCCGTCATTCCCGTCGTGACGGTGGTCGGGCATCATGCCGGCTCGGTGCTTTCCGGTGCGGCGCTCACGGAGGTCGTGTTTGCCTGGCCGGGACTGGGCAAGCTGCTGCTCGATGCCTCGCTCCAGCGCGATGTGCCCCTGGCGATGGGCGTCTTCCTCGTGGGGATGGTCTCGGTGGTCGTGGCGAACGTGGTCGTGGACATCACGTACCATGCGTTGGATCCGCGCCTGGAGCTGCGGTGACCGCGCGCCCGATCGCGGCGGTGGAGTTCACGGCCTGGCGCGCCGGCCAGCGGAGCGCCATCGCCGGTCTTGCCTTGCTCAGCGTCGTTTGTCTACTCGCCGTGTTCGGGCCGGCGATGGCACCCGGGCCGTGGGTCATTTCGGGAGACGTCCTCGTCCCACCATCGGCGGCGCATCCGCTGGGCACCGACGACCTGGGCCGCGATGTGCGCACGGGCATCCTGCTCGGGGCACGCGTGTCGCTGCTGATCGGAGTCATTGCGGCGAGCCTGGCCAGCACCGTGGGGCTCGCCATCGGGGGGATCGCCGGCATGCGCGGCGGGGTGGTGGACGAGGTCCTGATGCGGATCGCCGAGGTCTTCCAGGCGATGCCACGCCTTTTCCTGATCCTGGTCGTCGTGACGGTGTACGGCTCGGGGTTGTGGCTCGTGGCCATCCTGGTCGGTGCGACCTACTGGCCGTCCTCCGCGCGCCTGGTGCGCAGCCAGGTGATGATGGTGCGCACGGCGGACTTTGTCACGGCCGCCCGCGCGTTAGGCTGCGGCTCGGCGCGTGTTCTCCTGCGCCACGTCCTGCCGTCGGCCGTGGGACCGCTCGCGGTCCACGCCGCCTTCCAGGCCGGCGGGGCGATCCTGGTGGAAGCCGGTCGCAGTTTTCTCGGCGTCGGGGACTCGTCGATGGTGAGCTGGGGTGGCATGCTGAGCGAGGCCCATCATTTCATGCGGGACGCGTGGTGGATCGGCGTGTTTCCCGGACTGGCGATCACGCTGACCGTGCTCGCGTGGTCGCTGCTGGCGGACGGGCTGACGCCGCGGCGCTCGTGAACGACCCTCAGGCCGTGAGGACGTCGGCGAGCCGGGTGATGGCCATGACGGCTGGAGATCCAGGGACGAGATCGATCGGTGCACCGCCCTGACGCTCGGCCTGCGTGAGCGTCGGGTCGAACGGCACCTCCCCCACGAGGCGCATGCCGTGCGCCGCGCAGAACTCCGCGATGGCGTCACGATCGGCGGCATCACGCACCTTGTTCGCGACCACGACCACGTCGTCGATCCCGAGTTCTGCCGACAGCGCCACGACGTTGCGCGCCGTCTCCATCGACCGATAGTACGGTTCGAGCACCGCGACAAGGCGCGAGAGGTGGCGTCCCGTGCCGCGACTGAGATGCTCCAGGCCAGCCTCCATGTCCACGATCACATGCCGATCATTGTCTGCGCGGGCGACCAGCTCACCAAGAAAGCCACGGACCGTGGCGTGTGCACTGCACATTCAACCTGCGCCGCCATGCCCCACCTTTCCCATCACCATCAGCCGCACGGCGTCGGGCCCGATCGCACCGTATTCGCGCAGCACGCTCTCGGGATCCGCCCCGAACACCACGTGCGTCGTGCCGTCCTCTCGCGTGCGGCGCTCCATGAGGCTGCGCGGCAGGCCAACGATCGCCTGCGCCTGCTGCGGGGCGATGCCCAGCACGCTGGCGAGGTTGGGGTTGGTATCGGCGTCGATCGCGAGGACCTGGCGCGGCGCTGCGGAACGTGCCAGCACGCGGGCCAGCGTCCCGGCGATGGTCGTCTTCCCCGTTCCACCCTTTCCTGCAATGGCAAGGCGCATGTTGCTTACCTGTAGGTATCAGTGCGTATGGTGGGTGTGGCAGTCGGCCGGGTTTCCCGTGGTGTGGCAATCGCAGTTGGGGTCGTTGCACTCTCCATGGCCCTGGCCCAGGAGCGGCGCGAACTCCGCGGCAAAGCGACGCGCTGCCTCGTGCCGTCCGGTCGCCGTCAGCCGATACTCTGTGCCGCCCTCAGGCTCCTCGCGGATGTCGCCGCGGGCGATGAGTCGCTCGAGCGTGCGCTCGACCACCAGCGGCTCGATCGTCGTGAAGCGGGCAATCCCTTCCAGGGTGGCCGATCCGGTGAAGCCCTCCCCCTCGAACCAGTACAGTAGCTCGAGCAACTCGTCCTCATGACCGATGCTCGCACCCGGAGCTGGGACAGGTAGCAGCAGTTGCTCAATCGCCTCGATGGCCCGCGGGATGGCGGCCGCCACGAGGGGACTCAGCTCCAGTGTAAGCTCGTCAACGCTCGCGGGCTCGCACCCAACGAGGAATCGTTGCGGCGGCAGCGGCCCGAGGGCCTGTGCCACCTCGAGCGCGCGCGAGGGAATGGCCGTGTGGAGGTCGATCTCACGCGTCGGTGCGACCGCGTCTATCGTCAGCGTGTAGATCGTGCCCGGAGTTCCGCCCCGCACCACGGCGTCGACCACGATCAGGCGGTCGTACGGCGTGAGCAGCTCCTGAGCGAGCCGGATGCCACCGGTCCCCACATCGAGGAGC
>JACMLI010000694.1 GCA_014379705.1 Gemmatimonadaceae bacterium | reverse complement strand
GTCACACGCGTCGGCGCGCCGGTGGGCATGCGCAAGACCTCGGCGAGTCCTGCAGGCGATGTGTTGTCCAACGTGGACGAGCTCTATCGCCTCGCCCTCGGCCTCGAGGTGCCGCGGACGTATGCACGGAACGCCCCGGAAGACCCGATGGCCGCGCGCGAGCCGATCGACGCGTCGAAAGGGTGGGAGGTCGACACGTATCGTGGCGCCACGCGCTACCGAGCGTTCGGTGCGGCGGGGGGGAAGCGCAGCGTGTTCGTCCGCATCCCGGAGCGTCGCGCGACGATCCTGATCCTCACGAACGACGACGCCGCCGATGCCCGCGGCATCGCGGACCAGATCGCGGAGAAGCTGTTCAGCGGACGGTAGGCTCTGGTCGTGGGTTCGCTGGCGCACGGATCGTCATTCCGGACAAGTGAGCGACAGCGAGCGCCGATCCGGGACCCAGAAGCGTCATGCGGGTGAACGACCCTGGGTCCCGGTTCTCGGCTCGCTGCGCTCGCCGGACCGGGATGACGAGGGGGGCGGATCGCTGCGCTCGCCGGACTGGGATGACGAGGGGGGCGGATCGCTGCGCTCGCCGGACCGGGATGACAGGCTTAGCGTCGCAGCATCGACCGGAGGATGGCACTGCGCTCCACCGCGGTCATGAGCCGGCCGTTGGCCACGACCGCGTACACGCGTCGCGTGCGCCGGATGTCGCGCAGCGGATTGGCCTCGAGCAACACGAGGTCCGCGACCTTCCCGGCGGCGATCGTTCCCGATGAATCGACGGCATTGAAGTAGCGAGCCGGCTCCAGCGTCGCCGATCGCAGCGCCTCGGCGGGCGTCATGCCGCCGCGCACGAACCACTCGAGCTCCGCGTGGAGTCCGAACCCCGGAGGGCTGTTGCGAAGGGGCGCGTCCGTTCCCGGCATCACCGCAATACCGGCGCGATGCATGATGCCGATCAGGGACACGCCGCGGTTGAACAGCGCCAGTCCCGTCACGTCGGCGCGTGGTGGGACGTCGGCGGGCATCGGGAAGATCTGCGCGACATACGCGCGCAGGCTGTCTGGCAGGTAGCGCGCGTAGGCATCCCCCGGCACGGTGCGCCGCGGCCACGACGCCACTTCGTACTGCGCCACCAGCGTCGGCACGACCCAGGTGCGATTGCGCGCCAGCGTCGCCCACAGCGGCCTGAGATCCGTCGAGGAGCAGCGGGCGAGGACGCGCTGCACCTGGAACCTGGGCGCCATTGCCAGCGACTCGGCGGGCGTGCACGGGAAGGGGATCTGCAGCAGGTGCTCCAGGCTTCGCTGCCCGGAATCCGAGGCTTCCGCAGCACCGACGGAGCGCGGCACATGACCGGTGAAGGGGATGCCACGTGCCCTCGCCCGGCTGGCGGCGGCAAGGAACGTCTCGCGCGTGAACTGGCTGTGCAGCTTGATGAAATCGACGCCGAGCCTGATGAGCGAGTCGACCGCGACGCGCGCCTCGTCGGGATTGCGCGCGAGAAGGTGCGGGATGGGGACGTCGCCCCCCTCGATGTAGGGCCCGGAGACAATCATACGAGGCCCGATGAGCGTGCCGTTGGCAATCTCGCGACGCCATGCCACGAGCTGGTTCCAGTCACCCGCCATGTCGCGGAGGCCGGTGACGCCGTTCGCCACGTAGAGCGGGAGGATCGCGCGTCCACCGGGCATGGTCGTGTGGGCGTGCATGTCCCACAGGCCGGGAATCAGGTAGCGTCCGCGTCCGTCCACCACGCGAGCCCCATGCGGCACGTTGGCCTGTCGCGCCGGGCCTACCGATGCAATGCGGCGGCCCTGCACGATGACCGTCTGGTCGGGAATCAGCCGTCCGGCTTCCACGTCCACGACCTGCACGTGCGTGATCGCGATCGCCTGCGCCTGGGCGCGCGCGGGTGTCACCGCGAGCGCGACGAGCGCGAGGACGCGCTTCATTGGACGAAACGCGAAGGCTGGCGCGCCCTTGCCGGCCTGGCGGAAAAGCGGGCGGATGATGTTGGCTCTGGCTGGGGTCATCGGGAGGTGATGATGCCCCCGGAACGCACCCTTCGCCATTCCGATCATCTCATGCGGATCGGTACGCGGCGGCGAACTCCTGCGCGAAGCCTTCGAACGGTGTTCCTCCGGTCGTCGCCGCGCTGCGCCCTTGCGTCGGCCGGATGCGTCCCTCCGAGATCCCGCGAGCCATGTCCACGAACGACTGCGCCACGGGGGGCGCAAATCCATTGGCGATCAGCGATCCGGCGAACCCCTCGTCGGGAAATCGCACGTAGGGCAGGCCGGGGCTGCCGATCGCCTCGCCGAGCATGCGCGTCGCCTCGGTCATGGTGTAGTCTCGCGGCCCGAGGACCTCGCGTAGCTGGACGCCGCTGAAGTCTCCCGCCAGGAGCGCGCGTGTCGCAGACGTGGCGATGTCGCGCGCTGCCGTCATCGCGAAGGGCACGTCAGGGCTGATCGCCCCGCCGTTGATCCCCTGGTGCCTGATGAGCCCGAGCGTGTTGAAGAAGTTCTCGTAGAAGTAGCCGGCGCGAAGGATGAGCAGGTCGAGCCCGGGGACTTCCTGCAGTTCCCGCTCCGCAAGGCGTAGTCCCATGATCGGGCCGGTGTCCGATTCGAGCTCCGCGCCAAGGCTCGACAGGAAGACCATGCGCTTCACCGTCGCTTCCCTCGCGGCGGTCGCAATGGACCTGCCCATCGCCTGATAGTGGCCGAGGTAGTCGCCGTTGGAGTAATCAGGGGGGATGAGGGCATACACACCCTCGGCACCATCAAGGACCGACGCGATGAACCGCGCATCCTCGACGTTGCCGACGGCAGCCTCGGCACCGCGCTGCAGGAGGGCCTCGAGCTTCCCCCCGTCGCGGCCGACGGCCCGCACCTGCTTCCCGGCATCGAGCAGTTGGGTCACGACGAGGGATCCGGTGTGACCGGTTGCGCCAAGGACCGTGAACATGGGGCCTCCTCGAAGTGGGAATTGCAGCTGGTAGCTGGAGAATCCTTCAAGGCGCTCGCAGTTCCCGCGCGTGCCCACCGGCCTGGCCACCGGGGCGCGGGAGTCGACGGTCAGCGCGAGGCCGGCTCGCTCTTCCAGAAGTCGATGCCGCCCGCCTGCTGTCCCAGATCTACCGTGGCCACTCGTGTACGTGTGGTCAGGTCGATGACGTCCATCCCGCCCGGCTCGGCGCCGCGGCCTTCCATGGAGATAAAGGCGTAACGATCGTCATCGGAGATGGCGACACCGTGCACGACGGCCCGCGTCGTCGGAATGCGAGCCAGCTCTCGCCCCGTCGCGACCTCGAAGATCGAGACCGACTGGCCGCGCTTGTTCGTGGCGATGAGGCGCGTACCGTCGTGCGTGACGCCGAGGTTGTAGACCCCCGGCCCGGCCGCGATGCGTCGACGCAGCGTCCACGTGCGCCCGTCGACCTCCACGACCTCGCTCGACTTGTTGCACGCTACCCAGATGCGCGAGCCATCGGCGGCCGGCAGCGCCCATGTAGGCTGGCACGACGTGTCGCCGGGCCTCGGCGCATCCATGCCGTGCCCGCCCATGTCGTGCGCTGTCGCACCGGTGGCACGGACCGGCGGCCCCGACATCCCGCCCTCGCGTCCCTTCGTCAGCCGAAAGTGACGCGAGACCTGCAACGTGCGCGTGTCGATCTCCACCAACAGCTCATCCATCATGCACGCCGAGTAGTGCCGCGAACCATCACGGGTCAGGCGGGACCCATGCGGCATGGTGCAGGTCTCGATGCGCGCGACCTCGGCCATCTCCGCCGTCGCCACGACCGACACGCTCGACGGGACCATGTCGCCGTGCAGGTTGAAGTTCACGACGTACGCGAGGTAACCGTCGGGGGAGACCTGCAGCGACGCCGGGAAGCTGCCGAGCATGACGTTCCCTTCGGCGGAGTCGGTGGCGGTGCTGTATTTCTGCAGGTAGCCGTTCGGCACACCGTGCGCGATCGACACGTAGTAGTGCCGCCCGTCGGGCGAGAGAGCGACGCCATGCGGGCCGGCGATCTCGGCACGCGACGCCCCGACGTAGCGCTGTCGCTCGACCTTGATCCCCGCCGGACCGAAGCGGACGAGCGCCACCATGTCTGCCGACTCGGAGCCGACGTAGACGAGGTAGTCGCGCTCGGGCACCAGCACGGAGACGGCAGACGACTCTGGGCTCCGGCCCCCGGCTGACAGCCTGCCGGGGCGTGCTTCGCCGGAGCGGCGGAGGGGCGAGCCCTCACCCGTGAGCGAGCCCGCGAGGAGGCAGCTGACAACGACGCGCAACATCACGGGACGACGGCGGGCCTTGGCTGCAGCCTTACGATCGTGAGGCCGTTGTTCATGTCATTGATGTAGGCCAGCCCATCGCGGACGATGACGCCCCACGTGAACGCGGAGTTGGGCACCTTGCCGTTGGGGAACACGGGGTCGACGTGCGCCATCTCGCGCTGCTGCGCCTTGAGGTCGCCGCGCAGTTCGCCGGAGATGTCGATCGCGCGGAAGCCGGCGTTGAACGCCCCCATGTACAGCGTGTCGCCGGCCACCCAGAAGTTGTGCGTGCCCCCGACATCCAGGTCGTACCACGCCACTTCCTTCGGCTTCGTGAGGTCCGAGATGTCGATCACGTGCAGGCCTCCCCACGCGCGATCGGGAACGTCGGCGCCGGCCCGGTTCGGCCCCTGCGGCAGGATCTCGTCGCCGACGAAGACGTAGTTCTTGTGCCGCCAGGCGGTGTGCGTGCCCCCGATCACGGGACGCCCGGCGGCGGCCGCCGCACCGCGCAGCGAGGCCATGTCGTACTTGAACTGCGTCACCAGCACGGGATTCGTGGGTGAGCCGCCCTTGATGCCGTTGCCGACGTCGAGCACGACGAGGCCATCGTTGAGGGCGCTCGCATAGAGCAGCCCGTCGCGCACCTCCATGTCGTGCACGTAGCGCCCGCCGTCGGTGCGTGGCACTTGCCAGAACGATGCCTGCTTCGGCTTTGCGGGATCGTTGAGGTCGACGATGTAGATGCGCCCCTGGAAGTCCGAGGTGATGTACGCGAAAGTGCCGTACTTCGCCTGGGTGTGCACGTAGGCCGAGTGCACGCCGGACGTCACCGGGTCGACGAACTGCCCGACGAGCTTCGGCCGGAAGGGATCTTCGAGTGTGTATACCGCGATGCCGTTGCGCCGGTCGCTCGCGCCCTGGCGGGTGTGCACGAGGATCGTTCCGGCCTCGTCGGTCATGACGTCGTTGACCAGTCGTGCGTCGGCGACAATGGAATCAACGATCGCCGGCTTCGCCGGGTCCTTGATGTCGATCGTGTAGACGATGCCGTCGAAGGTGGACAGGTAGGCAACGGGTTGTTTGGGGTGCAGCCAGAGCTCGGCCGACGTGTGCGCCGCGATTGGCAGCCCGCCCACGGTGGCCGTTGCGCGCCGCACGTCGCGGGGAACGAGGGTCGTGGTGGTGGTCACGGAGCGCTGGCCGAATGAGGCGGTGACCGTGTAGCTGCCCGGCTGGTAGCCGACGAACGCGCCGTCCGTGTCGACCTGCCCGTTGCCCGGTGCCATGAGCCATGTCGGCGTGAGCCCGTCGATGACGCGTCCGCCGGCGTCCTTCACCGACGCTGTGAAGCGCACCACGTCGCCAGTGCGCGCCTGCGGCGTGCTCGGGGCGATGGTGATGGAGCCGATGTTCGCACTGACCACGTCGATGGTGAGCTGTTGCGTCGCCTGTCCCGTGGTCGCACTGATCGTGGTGCGGCCGGCACCGACGCCGGTGAGCATGCCGCTCGCACTCACGCGCCCGACCCGCGGGGCCGAGCTGGACCACGTGATGACGTCGTTCAGCCGCGGCTCATTGCTCCTCGAGAGCACGCGCGTCCGGAGCTGGATGTCCTGCCCGGCGAGGAGCTTGGCGGGAAGTGGATCGATGGTGATCGTGGCCGCGGGGCCGGGCGTCACCGTCACGTCGACCCGGCGCACGATCGGGCGCCCGCCGGTGACGAGCGCAGTGAGCGTCAAATGAAGGACACCGGGAGCGCCGCCGGTGACGAGACCGTTCTGGTCCACCGCGCCCTCGAAGACGCTGCCCCCCTGGAATCGCACGGTCACGCCCGGCACTGCCTGTCCACTGGAGTCGACCGCAATCGCCTTGAGCTGCAGCGTCTCGCCGGAGGCGAGGATCGGTACTTCAGGTGCCAGCGTGATCCGTGCGACGGGTCCGGCCTGGGCGAGCAGGAGGGTCGGAGTAGCTGCGAGCGCAAGAAGGAAGAGACGCATGGTCGGGCCCTCAGTGGTGTCCCGCCAATGCTGGGTGCCGCCCCCTCGACGCGCCAGTGTCGAGCGCCGTTACGGAGTGCTCGGGGCGACCAGGACACTCACCAGCGCGATCGGCCCGATCACGACCATTGCCATGCCCCAGCGAATGAGGAGCCGCGTCATGCGCGGGCGCGCCGATTCGTCGGCAGCGGCAACGACGGTCGCTCCTGTCGTGGAGAAGGGCGACACGTCCACGATCGACGAACAAATGCCGAGCGCGCTGATCATCGCCCATCCCGCCACGTCGCCGGACGCAACGAGGGGAAGCGCCAGCGGCACCAATGCAGCGAGAACTCCGGTGGTCGAGGCGAACGCGGAGACCAGCCCTCCCACCGCGCAGATAATGAGGGCCGCTGCGATCGGAGAGCCGACGTGCCTTGCCCCCTCGCCGAGGAAATCCACCGCGCCCATGTGCTGGAGTACCCCGACATACGTGACGATGCCGCCCACCAGCCAGACCGTCGACCAGTCGATCCGGGCGACCGAGGTCGCGCCGACCGCGGGGTCGATGAGGGCCAGGATCGCGGCAAACACGAGGCACAACACACCCACATCGGGACTGAGGCCGGCCGCTGAAGCCGCGATGACGGTCACCACGAGTCCTGCGAGGCAAGCGAGCGTCGCGACCTGCACCTTGCTGGGCGAGAACGCCGGGGCGGCCGGTCGCGGCGTCGCAGGCGTGGCATTGATCGACCGACGCCGTCGCACGAGCGCTGGCCCGCCGAACATGAGGTACGCCGCGGCGAGGAGGACGAGGTTCGTCGCCACGGCGATCCCGAAGAGGGTCAGGGGGTTCAGCGGGATGTTCGCCTGATGGGCGGTGCCGTACGTCACGATGCCGAACAGGCTGGTCGGTGCGAACGACCCGGCGCTCTGGCCGGTGCCGATCGCCAGTGCCATGAGCATCGGGTCGACGTCGTGCCGGCGCGCGAGGAGCATGGCGACCGGCGCGAGCACGAGCCCCGCCAGCGCCGAGCCTAACGCGCAGATCGCTGCCGTGAGGAGGAAGAACAGGAAGGGAAGCAGCGCCGCGTTGTCACCCACCCGCCCGAGCGCGGCGTCGATGGCGCGATCGATGGTGCCGTTGCCGTGCGCGATCGCGAACAGGTAGGTCACGCCGACGAGCAGCACCATGATGCCGACGGGAAAGCCTGCCAACACGTCGCGGATCGGCATCTTTGCCATGAGGACGCCGACGCCGCAGGCGGCCGCGAACATCACGACACCCAGGTGTGCCCCCCGCCACGCCGCCAACACAAAACATCCGATGAAGATCCCGATCGCCGCGAGTTGGAGCGCTGGGGTCATGTCCAACCGTTGGAAGGGAGCACGGGACTAGAACATCGTGTTGGCGTTGGCCGACGTCGCCGGGACGCGTTGCAGGACGTCCCAATGCTCAACGATCCGTCCGTTCTCGTCGAAACGGAAGATGTCGATGCCGGCCCACGGCCCATCGCTCGGCCATTCCTGGGCACAATGCAGGACCACGAAGTTCCCTTCAGCAACCACGCGCTTGATTTCCACGTGCTTGCCCGGATATTCGGTGGCCATGCGGGTGAAGTAGTAAGCAGGTGAGAGGTTACGGGTACCTTGCCCGGTCCACTACCACGCCGCGCTTCCAGACCGTGACGATGCGTCGAGTGTCGGCGATCGTAACCGTCGGGTCGCCGTCCACGAGCAGGAGGTCGGCGCGCGCTCCGGGGGCGATGGCTCCCCGATCGTTCAATCGAAACGCGCGAGCTGGCGCGAGGGTGGCGGCCGTGAGCGCCTGTACCGGGGTGAGCCCGGATCGCACGAGCAACTGCAGTTCGTAGTGCAGCGATGCCCCGTACGCGTGCCCGGGCGAGGGGGCATCCGTCCCCGCGAGGATCGGCACCCCTTCGCGCGCGAGCTGGCGCACGGCCTCTCGCGTGCCCTCGCACGAGATCCCTGGCCGCGCTCCAAAGCTCCGCAACACCTGTGACCGCATCGCAGGGCGGACCCACGGCATGAGCAGGGTGTCCGCCGCGACCGCCGGGCCGGTCGACTCGCCACAACTGGCGTGGTGGACCGTTAGGGTCGGGACGACGAAGGCCCGGTGACTCGCAACCAGTCGCGCGAACTCGGGAGAAACCGTCGCGGCATTGAACAGGTGGACCAGCCCATCCGCGCCCGCGTCAATTGCGGTACTCGCCTGCGCCTCCGACATGGCGTGCACCACGGCGAGCTTGCCTGCGGCATGTGCCGCCGCGACGAGGCCGAACAAGGCGCCACGATCGAGACGTGGGAGCGACCTGCCCATGCTCGCGAGGTCGTCGTAGATGATCTTGACGTAGTCTGACCCCTCGGTGACGCGCGCATTCACGAAGTCCTGGCTCTGGCTCGAGTCGGTGACCATCGGAAAGGGCGGCCCGCCCATCTGCGATGGATGCCCTCCTGGTGCACTGGCGCCGATCCCCGCTGAGCGAACCGACGCCACGTCGCTGCGGTCGACACGTTCGATGGCCTTCATCGCGTCGAAGCGGGAACCGGCGGAGAACATGTCGAACATCGTCGTGACACCGAGCGTGATCGCCTGGTGCAGGTCAGGGACGGTGCTGTCGCTTACGTGGACGTGCGCGTCCATCAGTCCAGGCAACAGGGTGCGACCGGTGCCGTTCACGATGGCGATACCATCGGGGACCGCCGACCCAGCGGCATCGATACGTGCGACGGTGCCATTGGTGACGAGTACATCGCGTCCTTCGAGGACGCGTTGTCCATCGAAGACCCGGACGTTGCGCACCACAAATGAGGCCTGTGCTCCACCGATCCCAGGCCCGCCGAGGAAGAGTGCGAGCCCGAGGGTCATCACGCGCATGTTCATCCGGCGTCCTCCGTCCAAGGGCAATGATGCGCCCCTTGGACGACGTGAGTGGGAGAACGGTTGCTCACCCCCTCGCGTAGCACCGAGCAGCCCAGCCGTACTCGACATCCCGCGGCATCTACGGCAAACGAGTTTTTCGTGCGCACCGCCTGCACGAGACGAGGCCTGTGCGCGGTTTCACTCGCGGACGTCGAAGCGCCCGCGCTCGATGAACGCAAACACCTGCCGCACGACATCGGGTCGCCATGGCAGGAAGGTGTGACCCGCGCGCACAACGAGGTGATCGGTCATGCCCGGCAGGTGCGTACGAGCAACGCCAACCTTCCCGTCACTCGCGCCATCGATCCACGCATCGAACAGCGGGTTCGTGCTGCGATCCCCGGCGATGATCCCCACCTCACCGTCAATCAGAGGCAGTCGCGACGCCACGCCGTCGGGCCCTGTGCCCAGCTGCTGCCCCGACGGTCCGGTCATCACGCGAAAGGGCCACCACTCGCGAAGGCGATCGGCGACTTCGGTGCCCTGGTTCGGCGGTGCGAGCATCACGATCCGTCCGAGGTTCGGGATGGTCACGGACCCCAGGTAGGCGCGCACGAGGAGACCGCCCAGCGAGTGCGTGACGAAGTGGACGCGTCCACGCGCTGCACACAGCGTGGCCGTCAACGCGCGGTCGAGTGCTGCGGCATGCTCCTGGATCGTGCCGTGCCGCGACGGGTAACCCCACGCGATCACCTGAAAGCCACGCCGTCGCGCCACCATCGAGATGAGCCAGAGCGACCGCGTCGTCCGGCCAAGTCCATGAATCAGGACGACGACATCGTGGGAAGCTGGAGCAGGGGGCAATGGCGTTGTGTCGCGGTGCAAAGGATGTCGGGACTCGCCTGAGATAGCATGGTGCGCCGTACGCGATGGGTCCATACTTCCCGCGCCGCCACCCTGCCCTCGTCTCTCGCGCATCCACGTCCGCATGAGCGTCCCTCCCTTCGACATCGACGTGCTGCGCAGCCGCATCCCGTTGCTCGAGCACCTGGTACCGCTCAACAACTGCTCCCAGGCCCCGCTCACCACGGCCACGCGCGCGGCCGCGGAGCGCTACATGGAGTCGTGGGGCACGCGAGGAATGGACTGGGAAGGGTGGATGGCCGAAGTGGAAGCATGTCGGCGCGCCTTCGCCGCGATGATCAATGCGTCGCCGGACGAAGTCGGCGTCGTGTCGTCGGTGTCACACGCCACGAGCGCCATCGCCACGGCGCTCCGCTTCGACAATGGGCGCAACGTGATCGTGGCGAGTGGCGCCGAGTTTCCGACCGTGGGGCACGTGTGGCTGGCGCAGGAGAAGCGGGGCGCGCGCGTCCGATGGGTGCAGGTCGCCGATGGTGCGGTCCCTCTCGAAGCCTATGACGGCGCCATCGATGAACGCACGGCGATCGTCTCGGCGGCGCACGCGTACTACCAGAACGGTTCGCTGCAGGACGTCGCCGCGATTGCCCGACGTGCGCGTCACCAGGGTGCGCTCACGTTCGTGGATGCCTACCAGTCGCTGGGCGTCGTACCCGTGGACGTGAAGGCGATGGGCGTTGACATGCTGGCGTCCGGGACGCTCAAGTACCTCATGGGTACTCCGGGCATTGCCTTTCTCTACGTGAAGGGCTCGATCATCGAACGGCTCGAGCCCACGATCACGGGATGGTTCGGGCGCGTGAACCCGTTTGCGTTCGACGCCACGCATCTCGACTGGTCGCCGCACGCGTCCCGCTTTGACGCCGGCACGCCACCGATCTTTGCGGCCTACGTGAGTCGTGCCGCCATGGAATGGCTGCTCGAGATCGGGAGTAGCGCGATCCACGCGTGGACGCAGCACCTGTCGCGTCGTCTCGTGCAGGGCGCCGAGGCGCGAGGGTTGACCGTGCACGGGCCGGGACTCGCTGCGCCCAAGACGCCGAGCACAGCGATCGTGTGTCCGGACTCTCATGCAGCGGAGCACGGGCTGCGCGAGCGCGGCATTATCGGTTCGGCGCGCGGCCCGGCGATTCGCCTGGCGCCGCACTTTTACAATACGGAGGCCGATATCGATCGTGGCCTCGACGCGCTTGCGGAGATCTTGCGAACGTGAGTGTGCGCGCTGTGCCCACCCCTGCCCGCCTCGGACGCTCCATACGCCTCAGAACGTCATCACCTGATCGAGCCCACGCCGCAGGCCGGTGAGGGTTCCCACCTGGCGAATGGCGAGTAACGCGCCGTCCACGTAGGGCTCCGCGCTGCTCCCCGAGTCGTGGCGCATCACCAGTCGCTGGTCCGGCATCCCGAAGATCACCTCGGCGCTGATCACAAAGCTCGGCAGGCGCAGCGAGTGCACGCGTGAGCCGGCGATGTCTGCACCCCGGGTCTCCAGTGACCCTACCGTCTTGTCGATGGGCACCTCGACGTGCGGGGCACGCACCTTTGACAGGCGATGCGCGAGCTCGCGCGCCGTGCCGCTCGGCGCGTCGACCTTGCCCGCGTGCGCATAGTCGATGATCTCCCAGCTCGGCACATAGCGCGCTGCGATCTCGGCGAACTTCTGCAGCAGCACGACGGTGATCGCGAAGTTGCCCACGGCGAGCACGCCGCGCTTCGCCGCGGTGGCCGCCGCGTCTATCTCGGCGTAGTCCGCGTCGGTGAGGCCGGACGTCCCAACGACGACGTGCGCGCCCGCCCCGAGAGCAGCGATGCTGTTGCCCTTCGCCGCACCGGGCCTGGTGTAGTCCAGGAACACGTCGCACCCGACCGCGAGCGCCTCGGTGGCAGACGCAAACACCGGTACATCGAGCCGGGCGTCACCGAGGGCGTCACCCAGGCGTGCGCCCGCGTGCCTTCGCGAGACGGCCGACACAAGGGTGATGTCGGGCGTCGATGCCACGGCGCGAGCGAGCGCGGAGCCCGCCCATCCGGTGGCGCCAGCCATGCAGAGTCGAATGGTCATGGGTGTCGAGTGAAGGTCCGCATGAACATACCTCCAGCTCGACGCGTCGAGCCCCGAGCGAGCTACGACCCTCCACTCGGGCGTCGCCGCGCAGTCAGTGGATAGCGCACACCCTGGTGGTAGGTGACGATCCCCTGCATGGCGGCCCCGGACTCGCCGATGGTGCCATCGAAGGTGACCGGCCCTTCCGGGGTGTCCACGGTCATGGCGACCTGGTCGCGCCTGAGGACGAGGGATCGGACCGGAAGCGCGTTGGTGCCTTGCGGACTCAGCGTGCCCGTGTACTCCCCGCCCCGGAGAAAGAGCCAGAGCACGCCTGGCGTGGTACGCGTGCCCAGGTCCACGCTGAAATCCCAGCGGCCGGCCAGGTCCGGCGCCGGAACAGCGGACGGTACCGGGGCGGAGGGCCGGGCGCCACGCGACGCGCAGGCGTTCGAGGCACAAACGGTCAACAGCAGCAATACGATGGCACGACGCATGGGAGAGCCAATGAAGGGGAAGAGTGAACGACAGGGTCAGCGCATCAGCTGCTGGAGTCGCTCACTGTGGGTCCGACTCGACGTGACCGTCGTCCCGTCGACCAGCGTGATGAGGTGCTCACCATGGCCGTGCGGCGCAATGCGCCTGATGCGGTCGATGGCGACGATGGTCGAGCGGTGCACGCGGACGAAGCGCTCCGGGTCGAGCTTTGCTTCGATGCCACGCATCGACTCGCGACACAAGTGCCGCCGCCCGCGCACCCAGAGGCCGACGTAGTTCCCTTCCGCATCGATCCACTCGATGTCACTCGTGGCCACGAAGAAGACACCACTGGCATCGCGCACGGGAAAGCGCTGCGGGTGTCGAGCGCCGGGATGCAGCCGCTCGAGCGTGGCCAGGGCGACCCGCAGGGCATCGGTCGTTGGACCGCTCCCCTGGGTGTCACGCGCGCGCAGCCGGCGTGCGAGGCGGTCGATGGCCCGGTCGAAACGGTCGAGGTCCACTGGCTTGACGAGATAGTCGATCGCGTCGAGGTCGAAGGCGTGCACGGCATGCGCGTCGTACGCCGTCACGAACACGATCGCCGGGGGCGGACGGCCGTCCTCGGCGTCAGCCGCGATCACCTGCGCGACCTCGATGCCATCGAGCCCGGGCATCCGCACGTCGAGGAAGACCACGTCAGGACGCTCGCGCGTCAGGGCGTCGAGCACCTGCTGACCATCTTCGCACTCGCCGACGATCGTGAACTCGGCGTGCGGCGTGAGGAGCCCCCGCAGTCGGAGCCGCGCCAACGGCTCATCGTCGGCAATGACCACGCGCCACGGCGCCATCGACGCGCCGCTCATGCGCGATGCTCGCGCAACGGCAGGAGAACGACCACGCGAGTTCCGCCTTCGACGTGCGGTTCGACTGTGAGCGACGCCGCATCGCCGTGGAGGTGCGCCAGCCGTCGGCGCGTGTTCGTCAGCCCCACACCGGGCTCACTCCCTGACGCGCGGGGAGCCATGCCGACGCCGTCGTCCTGCACCACGAGTCGCAAGCGGTCTCCATCTCGCGTCGCCTGCACCGACAGGACTCCCGGACCCGGCCGCGGCCAGATGCCATGCTCGAGCGCATTCTCCGCGAGCGGTTGCAACACGAGCCAAGGCACCGCGATCCCCAGGACGCCTGGGTCGATGCATCGCTCGATCGTCAGGCGCGGGCCGAACCGGAGCGCCATGACATCGAGATACTCGTCGAGGATACCCAGCTCCTCGCGGAGGGCGTGCTCCTCGGCGGCCGGCGCATTCAACACGCGGCGCAGCAGGGCGGCAGTGCGCGTGAGCATGCGATCCGCGAGGGCAGGCTCGTGGTGCACGAGGGCGGTGATCGCGTTGAGCGTGTTGAACAGGAAATGCGGGTTGAGCTGGCTGCGCAGCGTCGCCAGTCGTGCCTCCGACGCGGCGACCTGCGCCTCGCTCAAGGAGCGCGCGAGGCGCACGGCATCGAGCTCGCGGGCGCGCATTTCGCGATAGAAGTGCACCGCGTGCAGCATCACGACGACCGCAAGGAATGACCCGAGTGCGGCGAATACGCGCGTCGCACGGAGAAGCGGCGGGACGGGCACGTCGAAGAGCATCGCGAGTGCAGGATCGAGCAACGCACGGGCCACACTCGCGAGGACGGTGCCGGCGAGAAGGACCGGCGCGTGACGCGCCCAGGTGTGTCGCTCGATCGGAACGCGGCGCACGAGCCAGGCGAGCGGCACAACGAATGGCAGCGACGCCCACCAGTGCGCCAACACCTTCGCGAGTTCGAGCCCCCACGCAAACGCCTCACCCTGCTCGATTGCGCTCATGCCCAATCGCAGGACATAGACGAGGGCGAACAGCGTGGTGAGCCCAACGATGGCCAGCGCCAGCCACCACGCATCCCGGCTCGCGGAGCGCGTCGGGGACACGTCAGTCGTTGAGCCAGCGTCGCGCAATGCGGCGATCACGGCGACCGTCGTTCGGGAGAGAGGGGCGGGCCTGGGCGGCAGGGTGAGCCAGAATGATCACCCCGCCGCTCATCCCCTCACAGCCCGAAGGTCCAGGCTGGACTTCCCGAGGTTCGAGTCGCCGCGCGCCTCAGCGTGCGGTCTCGGGCACGATCGCCGTCACCCCGATGCCAGCACCACGTGCCGCATCGAAGGCGTGAATCACCTCCTGGTAACGCATCGTGCGCTCCCCTCGGACGAAAAGAACGCGTTCGGTACGCCTGGCGAAGACAGACCGGAGCTCGCTCTCGAGGCGGTCAGGCACGAGACGCTTCCCGTTGAGCGTGTACTGCGGTCCGGCGGCAACCGTGAGGACCATTGGCACCGAAGCGGGCCCGCTAGCGCTCGCCGGTTGGGGCAGCTGCAGGAGGAAGGCGCGTCGCACGCTCTCCACCGTGACCAGCATGAAAATGATCAGCAGTACGAGGAGCACGTCGATCATCGGCACCATGTTAGGCTCGCTCACCATCGAGACCGGCTTGTGCATGTTCGCTCCGGAAGGGGTTCCCGAAGGTGCGACACATGCCTTAGGCGCTCGTGACGACGACGTGAGCGAACGATGAAGGCGTGATGACGGCATCATGAACGTGTCGCCATGGACGCCGATCAGTCCGAACGCAGCGCCTACGCCTTCCGCCCCATCATGCGCATGATGTCGTCGAGTGGGTTGCCGTCGCCGTCCTGGTCGAGCATCGACGCCAACCCGCCCCCCCGATTGCCGCCCCCTCCGAGAAGGCCGCCGAGGATGCCACCGAGGCCACCGCCACCGCCACCTTGTACCGTCGCACCGTCCGCGTTGCCCTGCTGCTTCGCCATGTAGCCCGCCACCATCATCGCCACGATCGGCAGCATCTTCTTGAGGAGCGACGGATCGAGCCCGGATTGCGCCGACGCGCTCTGCGCGACCGCGCGGCTCACGTCCTTCGAGCCGAAGATCTGTCCGAGCACGTCGTTTCCCAGGTTGACGTTCGTCGGCTGCGGTGAAAGGACGTTATCGAGGAGTCCACCGCCGCCAAGACTCCCAAGCAGGGCACCGAGTCCTTCGAGACCACTCGGCTGCGACGTCACCTGTTTCTTGAAGCCACCAAGGATGGCGGGGGCAAGGGCGGCGACACCGGCGGACGCCTGCTGTTCGCTGACGCCAAGCTCGCGCGCCATCGACTGCAGGCCGCCCATGTTGGCGAGGATATCCGTGATTTGCATGTGCAAGCCTCAGGGTATGGGACAGCGCGGTGCGATTGCACGATGAGGTGCTCACTCCGCGCGACGTAGGGCGACGCAGGCGCGCCGTAGTAGAGTCTCCGGATCTTCGCGTCCGCCACGCCCGATGGCAAACGCGCTTCGCTCGAGATCGGTTCAGGACGACTTCGCCTCGAGCATCACCCCGCCCGTTCCTCAACTCCTGACTATCACAATCGTTCCGCAGGGCGGGCAAGGCAGTACACTGTTCAGCGCAGCCTGACCCGTATTCCATGCCAAACGCCTTCTCTGCCACCTGCAATCTGCCATCCGCAATCTTCCTGCGACCGATCACGCGGATCCTGGCGCTTTCGCTCACGCTCTCGACGGTCGGGGGCGCACAGACCTTCGACCCCGCGCGTCTCGTGCCGCGCTCCGATTCCTTCGCGGTGATGGTGCAAGGGCGTGCCGTAGGCGGCGTGCGCGAGACGATCGAGCGCACCCCCGATGGCTACCGCCTGACGAGTTCGCAGGGGATGGCCGGGATGTCGCAGGTCACTCGCGTCGATTTCTCGAGGACCCTCGAGATGCGCGCCGTGAAGCAGACCGGCCAGGTGCGCGGTTCCGAAATGAAGATCGATGTTACGTACGACAAGGGCCGTGCGAAGGGCTCAGCCACCACGCCCGCCCCGCAGGGGCTCAAGTCGATCGTCGTGGACACGACCGTTCCCCGCGGTGCGGTCGACGACAACCTGCTCCAGGGACTGCTGCACACGCTGCCGCTTGGTGAGGGGAAGTCGTTCTCGATCCCTGTCTTCTCATCGGGACAGGGCACGACGACGATGATGACAGCGAAGGTCGTGGGCGCGGAGTCCGTGACCGTTCCGGCAGGCACATTCGACACCTGGAAGGTCGAGGTCAGCGGTGGACCGGTGGCGGTGCAGTTCTGGGTGAGCAAGGCCCAGCCTCGCGTGGTGAAACTCGGCTTTGGTGCGGCCCCGATGGCCTTCGAGCTGGTGAAGGAGTGAATCGTCGTGGCACGCCCGATCACGCCCTTCCGTCCTTTCGCTACCATCCCGACCCCATCGCCAGCGGCAGCGTCGTCCCTTCCCGTGACGAATGCGCCGTGTGTGGCGAGGCTCGCGGGTTCGTCTATGCGGGGCCGGTGTACGCCGAGGATGACCTCGACGACGCGATCTGCCCGTGGTGCATCGCGGACGGCAGCGCGCACCGGGAGCACGACGTGACCTTCGTCGACTCCGAGGCGTTCGACGAAGATGCGTCGCGGGACGCGATGGCCGAGATCGTCGAACGCACTCCGGGGTTCGCCACGTTCCAGTCGGAGCGTTGGCCGAGTTGCTGCGGCGAGCCTGCCGCGTTCCTCGAGCCCGCGGGCATCACGGAGATCCGCGCGAGGTACCGCTATCTCGAGGGACAGCTGATGCCGTACATCGTCCACGAGATGGGCGTGTCAGGAGGCGCAGCGACGCGACTCCTCGAGTCATTGAAGCGCGACGCGAGCCCGACGGCCTTCGTCTTCAAGTGCCTGCACTGCGACGGCTATCCCGCGTGGATCGACCGGACGTAACGGTGAATCGTGAACCGGGGAGGAGTGCGCCGATTCACCATTCACCATTCACCATTCACCATTCACTGTCTACGCCTCAGGGCCGCTTCCCCCACGTTGGCCCCGCCGGCTCCTTCTTGAGCACCACCGGGTTCGACTGCAGCAGCTTCATGGCTTCAGCGACGGCGCGTTCGAGCTGCGGGTCGTGGCCGGCGATCACCTCGCGCGGGAAGTTCTCGACGTCGATGTCGGGGCCAACGCCTTCGTTCTCCACGGCCCACCTGCCGTCGCGATCAAAGAAGCCGAGCCGCGGCGCCACAAGGCCACCGCCATCCACGAAGGGGGCCTGGTCGGACGTCGCCACCAGTCCGCCCCACGTGCGAGTGCCCACCAGGGGCCCGATCTTGCGGCGGCGGAACATGTACGGCATGAGGTCCCCGCCGGAGCCCGCCATCTCGTTGATGATCATCACCTTCGGACCCCAAATACCCGCTGCCGGGCTGGTGAACGGCTTGCGATCGCCGACGGGGTTGTTGAAGTAGCCATCGAAGTCGCGGCTCAGGAGCTCGATGATGTAGTCGGCCGCCGAGCCACCGCCGTTGTACCGTTCGTCCACCACGGCGCCCTGCTTGTCCTGCTGCGCGAAGTAATAGCGGTTGAACGACGTGTAGCCCCCCTGGCCGGTGTTCGGCAGGTGGAGGTAGGCGAGCTTGCCGCCCGACAGCGAGTCCACGAGGCGTCGGTTACCCTCGACCCACGCGCGCGTGCGCAGGCCCTGCTCGTTGTCGACCGGGACCACGGTCACGCGCCGCGCACCTTCCATGACCGGGCGCGTGTTCACCGTGAGCACGGTCTGGCGATTGGCGGTGCCATCGAGCAGGCGATAGACGTTGTCGGTGGCCCGCAGGTCCTCGCCGTCGACCGCGAGCAGGTACTCGCCCGCCTTCACCTCCACGCCAGCGGTGGCGAGAGGCGCCCGCAAGTCGGGGTTCCAGCTCTCGGAGTCGTACACGCGCGAGAACTGGTAGCGTCCATTCGCGATCGTGAAGTCGGTGCCCAGCAATCCGCCATTGGCGTCCGGGACGGCCGGCATGTCCCCGCCCCGCACGTACGAGTGGCCCACGGCGGTCTCGCCTTCCATCCAGTCGAGCAGGTAGTTCAGGTCCTCACGATGCGCGACGTGGGCGAGGAAGGGCTTGTATTGCGCCACGACCTTCGGCCAGTCGGTCCCATGCAGGTTCGGCACATAGAAGTAGTCGCGCACCTTGCGACGCCCTTCCTCGAAGATCTGGGCAAACTCGGCCTTGCCATCCCACCACATGCGGAGCGTGGCATTGAGGCGGCCGGAGTTGGCGGCCGGAGCCGCCGGAGTGCTCGCGTCGACGAGAAAGAGCGCACCCTGCGGCCCGCCCGTGCGATACAGGAGCTTCCGTCCATCGGCGCTCACGGTGTATTGCGCGACGCCGGTCGCAAACGGCACGGCACGCCGATCCCGCAACGAATAGCGGTGCAGCGGAGACCCTTGCTGGCCCCCGCCCGTCCCTGACGCGGGCACGTTCTCCGTGAAGAACACGGTGCCCGGGGCGCCGGCGCGGAGCTGTGCATAGCTGCGTTGCGCAATGCCCGGCACGGCGATGATCCGCTTTTCAATGCCACTGAAGTCGATCGTGACGTTGGGCGCGCGAGCGGGCGTGGAGGGCGTGACAGGCGGGGCGCTGGGTGCAGGGCGGTCGGCCACCGCGGGTTCGTCGTCGCTCTCCGGCGTGAAGGGCGTCGGCTCGCCGGACTTGAGGACCGTGACGTAGAGCGCCCGGTTGAGCGGCCGGTCGTAGTTCGTCATGTCGAGCCACTGCGAGCCTAACGCGAGGTTCGTGCTGGCGAGGAACCACAGGTACTTGCCGTTCGTGTCCCACGCCGGCGCGGTCGCATCGGCCAGGCCATCCGTCACCTGTTTCTGCTCGCCCGTCTCGGCGTTCATCACGACGATCACGCGATACAGCGACGGCGCGCGGCGCGCGAACGCGATCCACGTCGAATCCGGGCTCCACACCGGGTCCATCGAGCGCTCGGGATCCATGACGGGATCGCCATCGTGCTTCTTCGACACACCGCTCGCGATGTCCACCACCCAGAGCTTCAGGTGCACGTCGGTGAACACGATCTTCCTCGAGTCCGGCGACCACGACGCGGTGTACGGGAAGCTCATGCCCGGCAGGTCGATGGACTTCTGCGACGTGATGCCGTCCTGGGAAGAGACCATGAGCTTGTATTCGCCCGAGGCGTCCGAGAACCAGGCGATCGACTGGCCGTCGGGGCTCCACGTGGGCATGCGCTCGGCGGCGCCGCTCGACCGCGTGAGGTTGCGGACGTCGCCCTTGTCCGAGGGAATCGTGAAGATCTCGCCACGGGCTTCGACGAGCGCGCGCTTGCCCGTGGGCGAAAGCGCGAGGTTGGCCATGCGCGACGTCACGTCCTTCCACTGCGGCATGATCCACGGGAAGTCCGCCTTCACCGTGATCGGCACCACCTTCTCGCTGCCCGTCTTGGGGTCGAGCAGGTGAATGCGCCCGGCCTGCTCGAAGACGACCATGCCGGCGCCCGTGCCTAACGTCTTGACGTCGAAGTCGCGGTAGGTCGTGACCTGCGCGAGTGATTTCGTGCGCGAGCCGTACTTCCACACGTTCTGCACGCCGTCGCGGTCGGAGATGAAGAAGACGTCGTCGCCGACCCACGCCGGCTCGAGTTCCTTGGAGTTGATCGGCCGCGGGATCGTGTCGGTGGCGTACGACGTGAGGTCGACCACCCAGATCGGCTTGTTCTGCCCGCCGCGATAGTTGCGCCGCTCGTCGTCCCAGGAACTGGCCATGCGATACGCGATGCGACCACCATCGGGACTGATGTGCCCCTGGAAGGCGCGCGGGAGTGCCATCGGTTCCTCCATGCCCCCCGCCGTCGGTACCGTCCAGAATCTCGGGACGGCGTTGGGTGCGTGGCTGGCACGTCCGCTGGTGAACACGACGCGCTTGCCGTCCGGGGTCCAGCCGGCGGCGCCGTCATTCCCCGGGTGCCACGTGAGCCGCACCGGGTCCCCGCCCTCCACCGGCACGACGTAGACGTCGGCATTCCCGGCGTAGGTGCCGGTGAACGCAACCGAGCGGCCGTCTGGCGACAACTGCGGTTCTGAGGAGGACCCCTGGAACGAGGTCAGGCGGCGTGCCTGCCCGCCCGCGCGGTCCACGACCCAGATGTTGCTGGCGTAGGCGAACGCGATGTGTCGCTCGCTCACGGTGGGCATGCGCAGGAGGAGCGTCTCCTGGGCCGCGACCGGCTGTGACAGCGCGGCGAGGACGACGCAGAGCGAAAGGATGCGACGGGGCATGTGGGGACTAGTGGGCTAGTGGGCTAGTGGGCTAGTGGGCTAGTGGACTAGTGGACTAGTGGAGTGGGCTAGTGGAATAGTGGGCCAGTCGACGAGTCGTCCACCCGTCCACCACTAGTCCACTAGTCAGCTAGTCCACTAGTCTCAAACGCCGTGAACCTCGCTCCCGGCGCGCGGACCCGCAACGCTACCTCGCGCCGCACGATTCGCGTACGACGACCTCGCAATGCAGCCGGATGTCGCGCGGCGGGAGCTCGCGATGCTGTACGCGGTCGAGCATCGCGGCGAGCGCCGTTTCGCCCATGTGCTGCGTGGGCTGTCGCAGCGTGGTAAGGGGAACGGGAAGGAGGCGCGCGTATTCCACGTCGTCGATGCCGACGAGGCGGGTGTCGCGCGGGACCTGGAAGCCGAGGCGGCGCATCGCGTGCATGAGCTGCCCGGCGGTCCGGTCGTTCGCGCAGACGATGCCGTGGGGCTGGTCATCGCCCATGATGGTTGCCACGGCGCCGGCCCCATCGGGATCGACGCGATGCACCCGGGCCTGCTCGGGCGAGAGCCCGAACCGGCGCGCGGCCTCGCGATATCCGGTCTCGCGCGCGTTGACCGTGGACGCGGCGTTAGGCAGCCCGACGAAGGCGAGGCGCGTGCACCCCAGGCGCAGCAGGTGCGTGGCCATCACGTAGCCGGCGCGGCGGTTGTCGATGCCGACAAGGTCGTGGCGGCCTTCCTCCGGCCACGGATGCAGTGGGCGATCGAGGAGCACGAGCGGAATCCCGGCCGCGTCGAGCGCGTCGCCGATGCGTTGGTTGGTGGCGGCCGATGCGTCCGAGAACTCCAGCGGGGCGAAGAAGACGCCGGACACGCGGCGCTCGATGTAGTGCTGGCACAGCGCCCACGCCGCACTTTCGCGCGACGCCCCGCTCGAGGGCGCGCTGCCCCACAACAGGTCGTGCTCGCGCGCGAGGGGAGACGCCATCATCCCCCGGCAGATCGGCTCGAAGATCTCGCTCTCGCCCAGGTTCGGGATGAGGAGACCGAACGCGAGAGAGGGCTGGGCACTCACCCCGGAGACGTAGCTCCCGGACCCGGCTCGCCGGTCCACGATACCTGCGGCCTGCAGGTCGCGCATGGCGCGCCCCACGGTGATGCGGGACAACCCGAATCGGTCGACGAGCTCCGACTCACTGGGGAGCCGCTCTCCACGCTTCCAGCGACCGCTACCGATCTCTCGTTGGAGGGTGGCAAAGACGTGGGCGTGTTTGGGCTGTGAGTGGCGAGGCATAAGTTGTTATAACAGAAGCGTTAGAACGGGACACCTGACGCCGGCACCGTGTGTGGTAACAGCTGGAGTCCATGCCCTTCTAACCTGCACTAGAAGCTGATATAATAACTCCGACGCTTCCGTAATGCCACAAAGCATGGAGGACCGATTGTCAGCTCCCAAGTCAAACCGCCACTTCCTCATCGCCTCGGACTTCGACCAGACACTCAGCTTCAACGACTCCGGCCTCGTCCTCGCCGACCTGCTTGGCGTCCGCGGTTTCCAGCAGAAGGTTGATGGTCTCGCCCGCAGTAACCTCATCCAACAAGGCGGCGAGCTCGCATACCTCATCCGCCACGACCCGGAATTTCGCGGCGTGCGTCGCGAGCATCTCATCGAGGCCGGACGCCGCGTCCGACTCAAGCGCGCGATTCCAGGCCTGGTGGCGCTCCTCAGCCGTGGGCTCGACGACACCGCGTTCTCCTTCTACGTGATATCCGCGGCGCCCCGCGAGGTCGTGGAGTCGGCCCTCGAGGGCATGCTGCCCCCGGAGCGCATCTTCGGCACGGAGTTCGACTGGGACCCCACATCCGGTGAAGTGCGCGCGATCCGTCGCGTTCCAGCCGGCTACGGCAAGGTGGCCGTCCTCGATGAACTGGTCCGCTCGCTTGGCATCGCGCCGGAACACGTCATCTACGTAGGTGACGGGAGTTCCGACGTGCATGTCATGCTCCACGTCAACAACCGCCACGGCTTCACCATCGCCGTCTCGGAGAACCGGCAGCTCGCCCAGATTGCGCGCCACACCGTGCTCAGCGACCACGCCTTCAGCATCATGGTACCGGTGCTCGAGCAAGTGATGGAGCGTGCGCCGAGCGAGATCCATTCCCTGTTCGCGGCCAACGGCCTCACGTTGCGCGAATGGAGACAGGGAACCACGGACCGCCTGAGCATTGGCGAAACCGTCATCCTGCCGGCCGCGTCATGAATGTCACGTGGATCGGATGGGCGGCGACCGTGGTCTTTACCGCCTCCTACTTCGCGCGGCGCCAACAGGTGCTGCGACGCGTGCAAATGGCGGGAGCCCTGCTCTGGCTCGGGTACGGCATCGCCATCGAGGCACCGCCGGTGGTGGTGGCAAACGTGCTCGTGCTCGCAGCTGCGGTCTGGACGACCTGGCGTCACCGCGACAAATCCCTGGCCTCCCCCTGAGCGCTGGCGCGGGTCTCGACGTCCTGTGCGTGCGTGAACATCATGGGAATCCGAACGGTATCACTTGGGACGTATCGGCTCGGCGTCCGTTGGCGCGAGACGGCATGACAGGAGGACGACATGTTGGGATGGATCCGTCGCATGACCCCCCGCCAGCTCATGTACGCGTGGCTGGGCTACTGGACCGTGCTCGGCGCAACGACCCTCTGGCGCCCGCTTTCCGTTGCCTGGCGGGTGTCGCGACCGGACGCCAAGGGCTCGATTGGGGCCAACTTCGAGAACACCACGCTCAACCTCAAGATGGTGCAGGAGGCGACCACCGTCTGGTCGGCGTCTATTTCGACCACGGAACTGCTGCTCTGGCTGAGCGTGCCCCCGCTATTGATGTGGCTTGCCTGGGTGGCGCTCCGCCCGCGTCGCGTCGGCGATCCAGCCCTCGGCCTCGTAACCCCGGCACCGGCCCTCGGCGCCGCTCATCAACGGGTCGAGACCTTCGGCGCGAAGCGGGAACGCACCCCGGTACCGATCACTCCGCTTCCCTGAGATCCCCGGTTCCGGTCGCTGGCACGACTGATTATCGTACAAGCCGTACAGGAGCCCTTGGCGTCCACCCTGCATGCGAGGAGGTGATCCTTTGTCTACTGACCCCAGAACGGCGCGGATCGCTTTAAGCCGCTAGCACAAAGCACGAGCGGGCTGACCGGCGCACCGCGCCGACCGGTTCAGGAAAGGTGGGGTCCGTTTCGCGTTAGGGCGCGAGCGGACCCCATTCGGGCGTTTATGGACTAGTGGACTAGTGGGACTAGTGGGACTAGTGGGACTAGTGGACTAGTCCATCAGTCACTAGCAATCGCTTCCAGGGGCCGAATGCGGGCAGCGCGACGTCCCGGGATCCAGCACGCCACCAGCGCAGACGCAAGGAGCAGCACGGCCACGCCGCCG
>JACMLI010000693.1 GCA_014379705.1 Gemmatimonadaceae bacterium | reverse complement strand
CGCGCCCGTGCCTGGCGCGCGATCTCGCGCAGGAGGGCGCGCGCGGCCCCGAGCCGGCGATGGCGCGGTGTGACAAAGAGATCGTTAAGGGTCCACGCCGGGGCCAGCCGGAGCGAGGAAAACGTCGGATAGACGACGCCAAAGCCTGCGGTCCCGCGCTCGCCGACCTCGGCGATGAAGACATGCGCTTCACCTCGTGCGATGCGCTCGCCCAGGAACTTCGCCGCGTCCCGGGCACGAGGCTCGAGCTTGTAGAACTTGCGATAGGCGACAAAGAGCGGCGCGAGCCGCCTGACGTCTTCAGGCGTCGCGGCCCGGATCGAGAGCGTGGATGGCAAGTGCGGGATGGCGGTGGGGGAGGGGAATTGGGGGGGATCGCCGAGGCAGGGCAAGGAGGAGCGCGCGATTCGTGATTCGTGATTCGTGATTCGTGATTCGGGACGCGGGATTCGGCGCGATTCGGCCAGAGCCGGGCGCCGACCACGATTCCCGCCGAATCACGAATCACGAATCCCGAATCACGAGATTCCCCCCCTCCCTCCTCCCTGCTAGAATTCGGTCGACGGAGGAACCATGGCCGACGCTGCTTCCGGCAGGACCCAGAAGATCTGGCGTGATGGCGAACTCGTGAACTGGGACGATGCGACCCTTCACGTCATGTCGCACGTCGTTCACTACGGGTCGTCGGTCTTCGAGGGGATCCGATGCTACCAGACCCCGACTGGCGGCGCGGTCTTCCGGTTGCGGGAGCACATGCGGCGCCTCCTCGACTCGTCGAAGATCTATCGCTTTCCGCTGCGATATAGCGTCGATGAGCTGGTGCAAGCCACGGTCGACTCGGTCGAGGCGAATGAACTCCGGGAGTGCTACATCCGTCCGGTGGTCGTGCGCACGGGGGAACAGATGGGGTTCTACCCCGTCGGCGTGCCTGTTGAGTGCTTCATCATCTGCTGGAAGTGGGGCGCGTACCTCGGGCACGAGGCGCTGAGCGAGGGGGTCGACGTGCGGGTGTCGAGCTGGCGTCGTGCCGCCCCGGACACCTTCCCGACGATGGCGAAGGCGGGCGGGAACTACCTCAACTCGCAACTGTCCAAGGTCGAGGCGAGGCAGGAGGGGTACAGCGAAGGAATCATGCTCGACTCCTTCGGATACATTTCCGAAGGGAGCGGGGAGAACCTGTTCCTCGTTCGTGACGGCGTGCTCTTCACCTCACAGCTGGGCAATGGCATCCTGCACGGGATCACCCGCGATACGGTCATGCGTCTGGCGAAGGACATGGGGCTGGAGGTGAGGGAGGCGCAGTTGCCCCGCGAGATGCTCTATCTCGCCGACGAGGCGTTCTTCACGGGAACCGCCGCGGAGATCACGCCGATCAGGTCTGTGGATCGGCTCCCGGTCGGCGAAGGCAAGCCGGGGGAGATCACCAGGCGGATCCAGCACGAGTTCCTGGGGATAGCGAAGGGGCGCATTGCCGACCGGCACGGATGGTTGACTCCCGTGCCCGTCAATGTGGCGGCGCATTCTTGAGGTCGGGCATGAGGTCAGGTCGAAGCCAACGGGAAGCGGCGACTCGCACTGCGGGTGCACCCATCAGGGGTGCCTGGAGCAGTCCGCGCGTCGCGCGCCCCGTTGGTCTCGACTCCCGTCCCGTGGTTCGTGATGGGAGTTTCTTTTTGAGGGCCAGGAGGTCCCGGTGATCGTCGGTTGTCTCGCACTCAACGCCTCGTTTGAACCATTGACCATGGTTCCGCTCAAGCGCGCCCTGCGGCTCGTGATCGACGGCAAGGCCGAGATCGTCGAAGCCGACACGGGAAAGGTCGTGCGCAGCGAGCGGCTGACCATGCCACGTCCGTCGGTGATCCGGCTGACGAAGTTCATCCACGTGCCGCGCAAGTTCCGTCGACAGGTGACGAACACCTTCCTGTTCGCGCGTGACGAGTACAAGTGCCAGTACTGCGGTCGCACGGCCTTCGAACTGAAGCCGCGCGAGGCGCTGACCCGCGACCACCTGATCCCCCTCTCCCGCGGTGGCACCAACGAGTGGACCAACGTCGTCACGGCCTGCTCGGCGTGCAACACCCGCAAGTCGAACCGCCTGCCGAGCGAAATCGGCATGCACCCGATGCACGCGCCGGTGGAGCCACATTTCGTCCACCTCTCGTGGGCCGTGCGCCGCCTCACGCCGATCCAGTCGCGCTACATCCGGATGTTCTACGGCGCGGAGACATTGCGGCAGCTCGAGGGAATAGAGCGGTCCGGTGGTCGGGTAGTCGGGTAGTCGGGTGGCGCCACCGAACCAGGGGGCACGGACGTCTCCTGACGCCGTGCCCTCTGTGTCGTTAGGCATGGCCCCGACCACCCGACCACCCGACCACCTTCAAGCGCCCGGACGCTCTCGCACCGCGACGATCGGCAGGTCGTGCGAGATTGCCCACGCTTCCCACTCCTCGGCGGTTCGCTGGAGGAAGTGCGCGTCGAGAGCTTCGCCCCGCTGGGCGCCAAGCCTCTCCCAGAGGGCCCGCGCGAAGTGGGGCTCGAGCGCGCCAACGGCGATGCGGCCCGCGCGCGTGTCGTAGATGCGGTAACGCGGCGCGGCGCCACCGAGCACGCCGTCGGGGAGGGTGAGTCCGTGTCGGAGTGGGGCGAGAGCGGAGTCGAGGCTCTCGACCAGACCGACGTCGAGGACGGAGCCCGCGGGGCGCGGAAGCAGTTCGAGGACCCCGGCGTACGCGCGCTCCGACGCCAGGACGTCGGCGAGCAGGGTGCGCGGCATCGTCTCGCCGAGCAGTCCCGTCGCGGCCTGGTAGGTGAGGTCGTGCCCCGGGACGTCGGGGGCTGCGGTGGAACCAACGATGCGCAGCAGGCGGAGATCCGGCGCGTGGGCAAAGAGGCGTTCCGGGTCGAGGCCGAGCCGGGCGAGCGCCGCAGGTCGCTGGCTCGTCATGAGGACGTCGGCGTTGGCGAGGAGCTGAAGGAATCGCTCGCGGCCGTCGTCCGCCTTGAGGTCGAGGACCTCGATGGGAATGTCGCGATGCATCTCGGCGTGCCACGAGGGCGACAACGCCAGCATCGGGTCACCCCCGGGTGGCTCCACCTTTGTCACCTGTGCCCCGGCCACGCGCAGGCGGGCGCAGGCGAGGGGGCCGGGAGCGTTTTGGGCGATGGAGACGAGGTTCACGGCGTGTGTGGCGTATGGAGCGTATGGGGCGTATGGGTCGGGTAAGCACGAATTACGGGAATCACGGGCAGTACGAGAAGCACGAGAGGCATGAGTTGGTTACCCCGTGCCTCACGTGCTACCCGTGCTTCTCGTGCTTCCCGTGCTTCGCCCTGGCAGGTTTCTGAACGATGCGATGCGCTAGACCACCTTCTCGTATGCGCATCCCCGCTCCTGGCACATCCCGAGCGCGAGCGTGTGGGCCACGACGAGGATCACTCCCGGATTGAGTCCCGCTCGGAGTTCCTTGTAGACCTCCAGCTGAGGGCGATTCACGCGTGTGGCAAGGATACCGGCGACCTTGTTGAGGGCGTTGTTGCATTGCCAGAACATCGCGCCGCGCGCCTGCAGGAGCTTCACTGAGGCCTCGGCGATCGGCGGGGGGCCCTCGCGCTTGTCGATGAAGATGTTCCGCAGGGCCGGCTTACCCGTGGCGGGGTCGATCACCTTCCACTCGTCGCCGATCGGGAAGCGCGTCCACATGGCGTCGCTCGCGTTGATGGGAAACGCCTGCGTGGCGATGCCCACGACCGCGGCGAGCTGCGGATGGCGGAGCTGGTAGACCTTTTCGTGCGCGTCATACCAGTTGCGCACCGTCGTGAGCCCGGTATCCCAGTTCGCGATGTCGAAGACCTGCTTGTGCTTCCCCTGAATGTTGTCGAGCCACGACATGTCCCAGGTTTCCTGCGCCGCCATTGGTGGGGGAGACTCGTCAGGGGGTGCCGCGGCGGCGAGTGAGGGAATCGCGGCGGCGCCGGCCATGGCACCGACCGACGTCAGGAAGTCGCGCCTCGAGCGGTCCGTCATCGGGAAACTCCGGGAGTTGGTGCCGGGAAGGTATGGGAGGGGTGGAGGGGCGGAAAGGATGGGGCGTGCGCATGGGGCGTAGGAGGCGTATGAGTGTTTGGCTGCCGAACTTTGCGGAACGAGCGCCAATGTTCGAAGTTCGTTCCCTCACACGCCCCACACGCCCCAACGCGCCATTCGCCCCATAAGCCCCATCCGCCTCACACTCCTGTTCGTCCTGGCTCTCGCGTCGGCGTGCTCCGGACCTCCGGTGTATCGCGATGCCACGGCGCCGATCGAGCGTCGCGTTCACGACCTGATGAGCCGGATGACGCCGGAAGAAAAGTTCTGGCAGCTCTTTGCCATCCCCGACGACAGCGCGATGCCACGCGCGCTCGCGCATGGCGTCTATGGCGTTCAGGTCCGGGGCCACGCGCCCCAGGTCATGGCGCGCACGAATGCCCTGCAACACTACCTCGTCGACTCCACGCGCCTCGGGATCCCGATGATCCCCTTCGAGGAGGGCCTCCACGGGGTGGCCCAGCCCGGCGCGACGGTGTTTCCACAGGCCATCGCGATGGCCGCGACGTGGGACACGACCCTCGTCAGGCAGGTGGCACTGGCCACGGCGCGCGAAGCGCGACGGCGCGGCATCCGTCAGGTCCTCTCTCCGGTGATCAACATCGCGACTGACGTCCGATGGGGGCGTGTGGAGGAGACGTACGGTGAAGATCCGTTCCTCACGAGTCGCATGGCCGTCGCTTTCGTGCGACCGTTCGAGGACTCGGGGGTCGTCACCACGCCCAAGCACTTCGTCGCCAACGTGGGCGACGGAGGGCGCGACAGCTACCCCATCGAGACCTCGGAGCGCTGGCTCACCGAGCTGCACTTTCCCCCGTTTGCTGCCGCCATCGGGGAGGGGGGTGCGCGCTCCGTGATGTCGGCATACAACTCGGTGCAGGGCGCCCCTGCGTCGGCGAGCACATGGCTCCTGAACGATAAGCTGCGCGGCGACCTGGGATTCCGCGGCGTGGTGATCTCGGACGCTGGTGCGGTGGGCGGGGCGAACGTGCTGCACATGACCGCGGCCGACTATCCGACGTCAGGCGCCCGATCGATCGAGGGGGGCGCCGACGTGATCTTCCAGTCGTCGGTCTCGCATGCGGCGCTGTTCCTCCCCGCCTTCCTCGACGGACGGATTCGCGCCGGCGCGATCGACAGCGCGGTCGCGCGGGTGCTCCGCCTCAAGTTCGCCCTCGGCCTCTTCGACCAGCCGTATGTCACCGAGGGTGCTGCCACGGACACGACCGACCGCATCCTCGCGCTCGACGTCGCCCGCGCGGCGATCGTCCTCCTCGCCACCGACGGGCGCGTGCTCCCGCTGGGCGCTGCCGTCCGTCGCGTTGCCCTCATCGGGCCGGACGCCGACTCGGCGCGCCTGGGCGGGTACTCGGGACCTGGACAACAGGTGGTGAGCATCCGGAGCGCCCTCGAGCGCCGCCTCGGGACAGCGCGCGTGGCGTGGGCGCCTGGCCCGGGGCGCGGTGTGCCCACCATGCAGACGGTCCCTCCCACCGCCTTCCGTGGCGGACTCGAGGCGGCATTCCATGACAACATCAGCCTTGCGGACCCGCCCGTACGGACGCGCAACGATCGCGGGATCGACTTCACCTGGACGCTCGGTTCGCCCGATTCCACGCTCGCCTTCGGGTGGTACTCGGTGCGGTGGAGCGGCATCCTGGAGCCGCCGACGTCGGGGGAGATTGCCCTGGGCGTCGACAGCGATGACGGGGCACGGCTCTACCTCGACGACCGGCTCATCGTCGATACATGGCGACGCCCCTCGCACGCGCCGTCGTCGGCCACGGTGCGCGTGGAGAAGGGGCGCGCGTACCGCATTCGCCTCGAGTACCACCAGAACGTTGGCCCGGGTCACGTGCGGCTCGTCTGGGGGAGCGCGCCGCCGTCATCCCCAGCCCTGGCGATCGATCGTGCCGTGACGGCGGCGCGTGGGGCGAGCGTGGCAGTCGTCGTCGCCGGCATCGAGGAAGGAGAGTTTCGCGACCGCGCGTCGCTCGCGTTGCCGGGTGCACAGGACGCGTTGATCCGGGCTGTCGCGGCCACGGGAACGCCGGTGGTGGTGGTCATCGTCGGCGGGAGCGCCGTGACGATGCCGTGGCTCGATCGCGTGGCCGCAGTGCTGCACGCCTGGTATCCCGGTGAGCTCGGCGGTGAAGCCGTCACTGACGTGCTCCTCGGCGCGCACAATCCGTCCGGCCGACTGCCCATCACCTTCCCTCGCGCCGAGGGACAGTTGCCCCTCACGTACTTCCATCGCCCGACGGGGCGCGGAGACGCCTACCTCGACCTCACCGGGCGACCGCTTTTCCCCTTTGGGCACGGGTTGAGCTACTCGACGTTCACGTGGCGGGACCTCGCCATCGAACCCGAAGATCCTGGTGCGGGGGATACCGTGCGCGTCTCCCTCACCGTGCGCAACGAGGGGCCACTACGCGGGACGGAGGTCGTGCAGCTGTACCTTCGCGACGAAGTGGCGAGCATCGCTCGCCCCGTGCAAATGCTTGCCGCGTTCGGGCGGGTCGTGCTCGATGCGGGAGCAGAGCGGCGCGTTCAGCTGGTGCTGCCGCCGTCGCGGTTCGCGATGCTGGACGCGTCGCTGCGGCCCGTCGTCGAGCCGGGGCGTTTCGTCGTAATGGTGGGAGCGTCGTCGGTGGACATCCGGCTGCGTGGGGTCGTCGAGGTCAGGTAACGACACGGGGCACCGGCCTTCGCCGGTGCGACGACCTAACCACCTGGTCCACCTCGTCCACCTCGTCCACCTCGTCCACCTCGTCCACCTCGTCCATCTCGTCCATCTCGTCCATCTCGTCCACCTCGTCCATCCCGTCCAATCACGGCACGCGGAAACGCGGGCTGCGCGCCTCGAGCGTTCGGCGCTCACCACCGAGCAGG
>JACMLI010000692.1 GCA_014379705.1 Gemmatimonadaceae bacterium | reverse complement strand
GCTGAACACGGCGGCCGTGTCGGCGCCGTCAATGACCGGCGATCACCGGCCTCGGCGGAAGAAGCTAGCGTGGCTTTCGGGGTCTGGCGCTACCAGCGCGAACAGGGGCCCGCCGGATCGTGTGCCTGGCGGGTGGCTATTTTCCTCGGTGTGCCTGCCCCGGACCTCCTTCGCGTGACGGACGCCGGCCTCTATTGTGAGGCCGGTGATTTCCACATCGATCCGTGGCAGCCTGTGGACCGGGCGGTGATCACGCACGCCCATTCGGATCACGCGCGCGGGGGCAGCCGCGCGTACCTCTGTGCGGACGAGGGCGTCAGCCTTCTTTCCCATCGCCTCCCTGGTTGCCAGGTGGAAGGGCTCTCCTGGGGGGAGCGGCGCACGCTCAATGCCGTGACGATCTCCTTGCATCCGGCCGGTCACATCCGGGGCGCCGCCCAGGTCCGTGTGGAGCACCGCGGCGAGACGTGGGTGGCGTCTGGGGACTACAAGAGACAGGGCGACCCCACCTGTCACCCGTTCGAAGTCGTCCGCTGCCATGTGTTCATCACAGAGGCCACGTTCGCGCTCCCGGTGTATCGCTGGGCGGCGCCAACGGCCGTGATGGGGGACATCGTCAGGTGGTACGAGCAGGTACGAGCCGAGGGAGGATGCGCCGTGCTGCTGACCTACACGCTGGGAAAGGCGCAGCGCATCCTCGCCGAACTCGCGCCGGTACTCGAGGCCCCCGTCCTGGTCCACGGTGCCGTGGAGCCCCTCAATGCGATCTACCGGGCGGCGGGGGTCGCCCTCGCCCCCACGCTGCTCGTCCGCGACGCGGGGAAAAAGGTGAAGCACCGAGGGGCCTTTGTCATCGCCCCGCCGAGTGCAGCGGTGCCGGGCTGGTTGCGCCGGTTTCACGAGCCCCAGGTGGGGTTTGCGAGTGGCTGGATGCGGCTGCGCGGCACCCGTCGGCGTCGTGCCCTCGACCGGGGATTCGCGCTCTCGGACCACGTGGACTGGTCCGGCCTGCTGCAAACCATCGCGGAAACCGGGGCGAGCCGGGTGCTCGCGACGCATGGTGACAGCCGGGCGCTCGTGCGCTACCTCCAGGATCGCGGGCTCGAGGCAGGCGCGCTCGCCACGGCGTACGCGGGCGAGGCCGACGCGGCGGGGGACGACGGGGCGTGAGAGGCTTTCGGGAGTTTGTCATGCTCTACGAAGCGCTCGACGCGACCAACTCGACGAAGGAGAAGGGGGAGGCGCTGGCGCGCTATTTCCGGGACGCATCGTCCGCCGACCTCGCGTGGGCCGTCTTTGTGCTCACCGGGCGGCGGTTGCGACGCCCGCTCTCGGGCTACGACCTGCGGGACTGGGCCAGCGCGTTCACCGGCCTTCCCGGGTGGCTGATCGAGGAGTCGTATCACGTCGTCGGGGACCTTGGCGAGACGCTCGCGCTGCTGTGCAGCCGGGGTGGCGACCGACCCGACCCTGGGGCCGACTCGCTCGCGTCGTTCATCGAGCGCGAGGTCGTTCCTCTCGCCTCGCTCCCTGCCGAAGGGCAACGCGCAATCGTCGAGCGCTGGTGGCGCGAGTTCGACGAGGCCACGTGCTTCGTGGCGCACAAGCTCGTGACCGGGGAGTTCCGCGTTGGCGTCTCGGCGACGCTCGCGACGCGTGCCCTCGGCGAGGCGATCGGCCAGTCCCCGCAGGTCATGGCCCATCGGCTCATGGGCACGTGGGAGCCCACGGAAACCTTCGGCGAGCAGTTGCGTGCGGCCGACGAGGGGCGCGCCGAGCGATCGCGCCCGTACCCGTTCTACCTCGCCAGCCAGCTCGACAGCGCCCCGGCATCGTTAGGCGACCGCGAGGCGTGGCAGGTGGAGTGGAAGTGGGACGGCATCCGCGCCCAGGTCATCGTGCGCGGCGGAAACGTCTACGCCTGGTCGCGCGGCGAGGAGCTGGTGACGGAGCGGTTCCCCGAGGTGACCGCCGCGGCGCGCGCCCTCCCCGACGGCACCGTCCTCGACGGCGAGTTGGTCGTCCTTGTCGGCGACGTCGTCCAGCCGTTCAGCGTGCTCCAGACGCGCATCGGGCGAAAGACGCTGTCGCCGCAGCTGTTGCGCACTGCACCGGCCGTGTTCCTCGCCTTCGACCTCATCGAGGTGGGCGGTGAGGACGCGCGTGAGATGCCCCTCGACGAACGACGCGCGCGCCTCGAGGCCCTCATGCCGGGGGGTGGCGCCATTCGTGCCTCCGAAGTGATCCAGGCGCCGACATGGGAGGCGCTGGCCGAGGTGCGCGAGGAATCGCGGGCCCGCGGGGTCGAGGGATTGATGCTCAAGCGTCGCACCTCCACGTACCGCAGCGGGCGCCCGCGTGGTGACTGGTGGAAGTGGAAGGTCGACCCCTACACGATGGATGCAGTCCTCGTGTACGCACAGGCGGGCCACGGGAAGCGGGCGGCCCTGCATACCGACTACACGTTCGCCGTGTGGGATGGGGAGGCGCTCGTCCCCGTGGCGAAGGCCTACTCCGGCCTCGACAACGACGAGATCGCGCGCCTCGATGCCTGGGTGCGGACGCACACGAGGGAACGCTTCGGTCCCGTGCGCGAAGTGGAACCGGTGCACGTCTTCGAACTCGGGTTCGAGGCGATCCAGCGTTCCACCAGGCACAAGGCGGGCATTGCCGTGCGCTTCCCCCGCATCCTGCGCTGGCGCACCGACAAGTTGGTGCGCGAGGCCAACACGATCGACGACCTGCGCCGGCTGATCACCGCGGCCGCCAGGGAGAATCCGGCGCGCAAGGCACCGGAAGTTCTTCCCCTGCCTTCGCTCTTCGACGGAATGGACTTTGTCGATGGGTGATGGGATGGCACGGGTGCGAGGCTGGGTCGCGGCACAGGGATGGACGCCGTTCCCATTCCAGGAAGCCACCTGGGCCGCCTATGAGGCCGGCGAGAGCGGCCTTGTGCACGTCCCGACCGGGGCAGGGAAGACCTACGCCGCGTACCTCGCCGCGCTTGCAGAGCTCCTCGACGCGCCGTCGGATGGCCTCGCCGTCGTGTACGTGACGCCGCTGCGTGCCCTCGCGCGCGACATCGCGCTCGCAATGCAGCGCCCGGTGAAGGACCTCGGGCTCTCGCTCCGCGTGGAGACGCGCACGGGCGACACGTCGTCATCGGTGCGCGCGAAGCAGCGTGGCAAGCTCCCCCAGGTGCTCATCACGACGCCGGAGTCACTCACGGTGCTCCTCTCCTACGAGGACGCACCACAGCGCTTCCATGGCATGCGCCTCGCCGTCATCGACGAATGGCACGAGCTCATTTCCACCAAGCGGGGCACGCAGACCGAGCTGGCCCTCGCGCGGCTGCGTCGCTTCTCGCCTGCCATGCGCACGTGGGCGCTCTCGGCGACGCTGCGATCGCCTGACGAGGGAGCGCAGTGCGTCGTCGGCACCGATCGACCCTATCGCCTCGTGCGAGGCGACTTCGCCCGTCGGACGGTGGTGGACACGATCTTCCCCGAGCGGGTCGAGCGATTCCCGTGGGCAGGCCGCCTCGGCCTTGCGATGTTGCCACGCGTCCTCGACCTGATCGCCGATGGCCGCACCTCGATCGCGTTCACCAACACGCGCTCGCAGGCCGAGAAATGGTACCGGGCCATCGCCGACGCACAGCCGGAGTGGGCCGATCGTGTCGCGCTCCACCATGGTTCGATTGACCGCGAGGAGCGCGAGCGCGTTGAAGCGGGGCTCAAGTCCGGGGAGATCACGACGGTCGTTGCCACGTCATCGCTTGACCTCGGCGTCGACTTCGCGCCGGTCGACCGCGTGCTGCAGATCGGCTCTCCCAAGGGCATTGCGCGGCTCCTCCAGCGCGCCGGTCGCTCGGCCCATCGCCCGAACGAGGCGGCGCACATCATCTGCGTGCCCACGCACGCGCTGGAGCTGGTGGAGTTCGCCGCCGCGCGGGACGCGTTAGGCAGGCAGGAGATCGAGCCCCGGAAGCCCCTCGAGGCCCCGCTCGACGTCCTCGTGCAGCACCTGGTGACGTGCGCCATGGGGGGCGGGTTCGTCGCCGACGACCTGTATGCGGAAGTCCGCAGCGCGTGGTCGTATCGCCATCTCACCGCCGAGGCTTTCGAGTGGGCGCTCGCGATGGTCGAGCACGGGGGCGCCACCCTTCGGGCGTACGAACAGCATCACAAGGTCCTCGCCGTTGACGGGACCTACCTGGTGTCTTCGCCGCGCGTCGCGCGCCTGCACCGCCTCGCGATCGGGACGATCACCGCCGAGGCCACCATGGAGATTCGCTACCAGACGGGCGGTCGCATCGGCACGATCGAGGAGGACTTCATTGCGCGCCTCCGCCAGGGGGACCGCTTCACCTTCGCCGGCCGCGCCCTGGAGTTCGTGCGCGTGCGCGACATGGTGGCCCACGTCAAGCGCGCGTCGGTGCGCGCGGCGCTCACCCCGATCTGGATGGGGGCCCGCTTCCCGATGTCGACGTCGTTAGGCGGGGCCGTGCGAGAGCGCCTGGACGATTTCGTCCGCCACGGCGCCGGGGGCGTGGACGAAATGGTGGCGGCCACGCCGATCCTCGGGGAGCAACAGCGCCTGTCGGTGATCCCCCTCGTGCACCAGGTGCTCGTGGAGCGCTGGAAGTCGCGCGAGGGACATCACCTGTATCTCTATCCGTTCGAGGGACGCCTCGCGCACCAGGCGCTCGCGTCGCTGCTCGCCTACCGGTCGGGGAAGCGCCGTCCCGCGACCTTCAGTCTGACCGTCAATGACTACGGGATCGAGTTCCTGTCGGCCGAGGTCGTGACGCCCGAAGACCTGCTGTCCGCCGAAGCCCTCAGCGCCGAAGACCTGCTCGCCGACATCGCGGCCAGCGTGAACATGGGCGAGCTGGCGAGGCGACAGTTCCGCGACATTGCCCGCATCTCCGGACTCGTCTTCGCCGGCTACCCGGGAGCGCCGAAGGGCACGCGACAGGTGCAGTTGACCTCGTCGCTCGTCTTCGACGTGTTCACTCGCTACGATCCGGGGAACCTGCTCGTGGTGCAGGCCCATCGTGAGGTGCTGGAACAGCAATTCGAGCTCACGCGTCTCGAGGCGGCCGTGCAACGGCTGGCGACGGCGGAGCTCGTCGTGCGCGACGTCAAGCATCCCACGCCCTTGGGCTTTCCGCTCTTCGTCGACCGCCTGGGCTCGCGCCTCACGACCGAAGACCTCATCACTCGCGTCGAGCGCATGATCGGGCAATGGCAAGACTGACGTCACTGGCCGTCACCGTCGGCGGTGAGGAGGTCATGTTGCGTGGGGATCGCACCGTGTATTGGCCGCGCGAGCGCCTGCTCGCGGTGGCCGACGTGCACGTGGGCAAGACGGAGAGCCTGCGGAGCGACGGCGTGGCCGTGCCGGATGGCGCGATGTTCGACGACCTCGTACGGCTCTCCGCCGCCATCGAAGACACGGGGGCGGAACGCCTGGTGGTGATCGGGGACCTCGTGCATGACGCCCGCGGCCTGACGCCGATGGTGCGCGAGTTCATCGCGCGGTGGCGACGCACATGCCCCTGCCGGCTGGACCTGGTGTTGGGCAACCACGATCGTCGCGTGCGCGAGATGCCTCGTGAATGGGATATGCAGGTGTCCGATCCGTGCCTGTCGATCGGGCCGCTCGCGTTCTGCCACGACGAACCGCTGGCCGGGACATACACCCTCGTTGGGCACGTCCACCCCAGGATTCATATCAGCGGGGCAGGGGACGGCGTGAAGGTGCCGTGCTTTCACATCTGTGCGCAATCGATGACGCTGCCGGCCTTCAGCACGCTGACGGCGGGCGTGGGGGTCCACCTCGCGACAGGCGAAAGGGCAGTGGCAGTTGTGCAGGGGTACGTCGTGGCTATCGGGAAGCTCTAGGGTCCCGGCGACGAATCACGGGAATCACGGGCAGTACGAGAAGCACGGGAAGCACGTTCACTGGATGCCGGTTGCAGTCGAATGTCGTTCCACTTCCCGGCTTCTCGTAATTCCCATGCTTCGCGCTGGCAATTTCCTCCCGCCGCGCACCAAAGAGTACAGACACAAAGAAAGAGCCCCGGCGCTTTCGCGCCGGGGCTCTCCCACCGGTCTCGAGATCAGCGGTTCTGGTAGTCCGAGATCGGGCGGCACCCCGTGGGGGCGGCGGTCCCGTTCAGGTTCCAGATCTCGACGCGACGGTTGCGCTCGTGCTCCTGGCGCGACTTCACCGGACGATCGTGATCGTCGTCCAGCAGCAGGCAGGCTTCGCCGAAGCCATTCTGCGCCCCGATTCGCGAAGCGTCGACGCCCGCGGTGCGGCGCGTGAGGTACGCAACCACAGTGCGCGTCCGGGCATTGGAGAGCCGGTCGTTGTAGGCATCGCTGCCGTACGGATCGGTGTGGCCTTCGATCGAGATGATCCACGCGGAGCCTTCGGCGGACTTGAGCTGCCCGAGGACCCAGTTGAGCGTGTCGCGACCGACGCGAGTGAGCGTGGCCTGGTTGAAGTTGAAGTGCACGTC
>JACMLI010000691.1 GCA_014379705.1 Gemmatimonadaceae bacterium | reverse complement strand
GTGCGCGCCGATGGCGACGTACTGATGGCGAAGTACGGGATCGCTCCCGGGGATGATCGCAACGACGTTGCGCGCGAACTGGCTCGGCAACTCGACGAAGTCGAGCGACGCGTTCACTGTGCCCCCCGCGGTGCCCGCAGCCATCGACTCGACCGGCTGGCCGCCGAACAGCTGTGCGGCCGCGGCCTTCGTGAGGCGCAGCGTGGCCTGCGGGGCGAGTTGGTCGACCAATTGCTTGAGCAGCGTCAGCGAATCGACCGTCGCGGGCCCCTGGGGGCCCCGGCCGCGACCCGTCGTACTCTGGGTCGCGACGGTCGGAATGTTGATCGCGGCGCGCTGCGCGGGCGTGAGGGCGTCGAGGTCTACCGTCGCCACGGCAACAGCACCACCAAAGCGCGTCGGCAGCGGTGGCGCAAATGGGGAGCGGGCAGCGCCTCCCGCCGGCGGAGCGCCTGGCAGCTGCACGACAAACTTGCCCGCGGCCTGAGCCGCGGTGACCTGACGCGTAGTGTCGCCGGCGATTCCGCCGAAGATCACCTCGACCCCGGAGATCGGCCGCGGCGCCCGCGCACCCGGAACCGCGACCCAATCCTTTTGCCAGCTCAGGGGGCTGCCGTTGATCGTGAGGCGCGACTGATCGGTGAAGTGCCGGAGATGATACGGCAACACCTGGAAGTAGGACCCGTTGTTGCCCGCCGGCGCGATGCCCATTCGCTTGAGCTCCGCGGCGATGAAGTCCGTTCCCTTCATGTTGCCGACCCGACCGACCTGTCGGCCCTGCATCGAATCGTCAGCGAACTGGTACAGTCGGATCTGCAGGTCGCGAACCGTGATCGCGGCAGTGGTCGGGGCGGGTTTGACCCGCTGCGGGTTGCCGTAGGCGTTGAGGGCCGGGGCGTTCCCTTGCGCAGGCGCCGTCGATACCACGACGGCTGAGAGGATCACCAGGACGCCGGGAGTGCTGGACTTCATGAGGAAGGGGCGAGGGTAGCCAGAAAGCTTACTCGCGGCACCGGCCCCAGTCATTCCCCGTGAGCGGTCCATCTCGTGCCTCTCGTGCTTCTCGTACTGCCCGTGATTCCCGTAATTCGTCCCGAGACCGGCGGCGAAAGGGGTCCGGGCCCCCAGGAGCTGTTAGCCGGGGCCCCGGGCCCCTGGTTCATGCCTGGCAGGCGCGACGGGCTTGTAGCGAACCAGCGTGTAGGTAGTCCCGCCATCAGCGAGAATCGCGATCCACGCGTCCGACGACGTGCGAATCCACGTCGCGCTCGGCGGCTGCCACTGTAGCGTGTCGCCCGTGAACTTGAGTGCGGGGAACGCGCGGCCGTTCCGCACCTGCGCGAGCCGACCGGCGCGCCACTCGAAGCGCGCCGAGTCCTGCTTGCTGCTGAAGGTCGAGTCACTCCATGAGTACCGACGCATCGTCGAGTCATCGACCATGTCGTAGCTCTCGTAGAACGCCGGGTAGTTGCCCCCCGATCCCTTCCACGAGCCCACGACCCAGCGCAGCTGCTTGAAGCGCTCGAAGGAGATGTTCGCGACCCGGTCCTGCGCCGTCGCGGAAGTCGCTGCAACGACGAGCACGAGGGCGATCGAGGAAGAGACGATGCGTCGCATGTTGTCAGGCCTTGCGTGGAGGCGTCTGCCACAAGACGTGCGTGATCATCCACTTGCCGTCGACCTTCGCGAGAAGGAGGTAGTCGATGCCCCAGTACGCCGTGATCCTGGCGCTCGCCGTCTGGTCGAGCACCTCGTAGATCTGCACGTCCTTCGGGTCGGTGGCAGGTCGCACGCGCCCGCTCTTCTTCACGTTGCGCGCGAAGGTCAGGAACTCGGGCCACGTCATCTGTTCACCGGAGTACCTGCTCGAGTCGCGCGGGACGAAGTACCCGTACTTGAAGACATCCGTCCGGACGCTGCGCATCAGCTTCGTCGAGTCGCCCTCGTAGAAGCCCTCGATGTAGTCGAGCGCCGCGCGGCGCACGGCCTCGCGGTCGCTGGGCTGCCGGGACTCATGGGCGGAGAAGGCCGGGACCACGAGGAGGACGGCCGCCAGGATCAGCGTGTGCATGGAATGCTCTCGGTGGTTTGTGTATCGCGCGTCAGCGGCGCGAGGATGGGCAGAGATTCGCCGTGGGGATGGAGTACAGGCGGGCGAAGTCGCGCACGTAGTACAGGCGCTGCCCGTCGGCGCCGTGGAACATGAAGTTCTCGACGCCGGGGCTGTTCGCATCCCCGGGGATTGGCGTGGGCGCGGACCACTGCGAGCCGGCGCGACAGGTGACCCAGAGGTCTGGTGGGCCGCGGCGTCCCTGCGCGTTCACGAGCGCCACCTCGAGCACGATGTACGACATGTCGGGCGCGGGAGCGCCTCCCGGCACCGAATGGTTGGGTTTCAGGAGCTCGTTCCAGCGGTTGATCGGGTCGAAGGGCTGCGGTGCGTCGTAGGTCGTACCGTTCCACTTCGCGACGTACGTGGCCGTCCCGCGATAGTCGGCCGAGTCGCGCCGGAAGTAGAGCGAGCCGTCACCGCCGAAGAGCGTTTGCGAGTGGTATCGGCCGACCACGTTCAGTGCCGTGAGCGGCACCGGCTCTCCCCACCCTGCCCCGCGACGCGTCGACATCCACAGGTACGACTGCGCATGCGAGGCCGTGTCGCCCGCATACGGCCGGTAGGTGGTGAACACCATGCGCTGGCCGTCGGGGGAGATCGCCGGGTAGAGTTCGGAGTGGTCGCCACTGCCGATCTTCAGTCGTTCCGGCGTCGACCACCCGTTGGCACCCTGGCGAGTCACGAAGATGCGGTAGTCCTCGCCGCGACCCACCTTGCGGAAGAAGTACAACGTGCGGCCGTCGGGCTCGAAGGCGCCTTTCCAGACGTTGGTGTCCGACACCACGCCGGGTGCGAAGACCTCGGCCTGGGCGCAGGCCGATGACGTGGGGAGGAACGCGAGCGCCGCGAGGAGGGCGAGCGGAAGGACGGGAGGGGGGATCGTCACGCCCTGATCATGGCGACCCTGCCCGCGCACCGCCTTCCTGTACGTTCGAGGGGAGCCACGGCCACGACGAGCGGGCGCCGGGACGCGACGAGAGGGCACGGCCGTCGCACCTGCGAAGCATGCCCGGGCAGTCGTAGTTTAGGGCGTTCGGGCGAACGACACGGGGCACCGGCCTTCGCCGGTGCGACGAGGCTAGAACTCCAGCCCGGTTTGCTGCGCCAGGCGGTCCCGATAGCGGCGGCTCAAGCGAAGTTCGGCGCCGGTATCGAGGATCACCAGCCACTCGCGTCCGGTGAGAGGACGCAATTCCCTGATACGCGCCACGTTGACGAGCGTCGAGCGATGGACGCGAGCGAAATGCGTTGTTCCGAGCCGCGCTTCCATGGCCTGCATCGTCTCACGCACGAGGTGACTACGGCCACCCGCGTGCACGCGCACGTAATCTCCCTCGGCCGCGATCCAGTCGATCTCGTCGGCCTCGAGAAAGACCACGCGGCCTGCCTCGCGGATCATGAGGCGGCCGGCGCCCGGGGCCTCCGCTTCAGGCGGACTCCCCCGC
>JACMLI010000690.1 GCA_014379705.1 Gemmatimonadaceae bacterium | reverse complement strand
TGAACCGAGGCATCGCGGGGTATCCGGTCGCCTGCGACTCGCGCGCCTCCTGCTCGCCGACGCGGCCGCCAGCGCGCCCGCCGAGTGGCGGCACGCGTTCACCGAGACACGCCTGAGCCGCGCAACGAAGCGTCACCCCTCACTCGCCGATCGCATGGACGCCCTCTGGCAGGACCTTCGCTACGCCGCCCGCAGCCTCCGACGCGCGCCAGCCTTCGTTGCCGTCGTCGTCATCTCGCTCGCCCTCGGCATTGGTGCCAACACGCTCGTCTACAGCATGCTCGATGGGTTGGTGCTCCACCCATTCGCCTATCCCGATCCCGATCGTTTCGTCGCCGTCGGGGCGCAGTTCCCCAAGGTCTCGGGAGAGCGCGCCTTCATCGAGACGCTGTCGCCGCCGGAGTACACGGACATTCGCGATGGCGCCCCGTCGCTGGAGCACGTCGCGGCCATCGACCTGGGCAACCGGTCGATTTCGGGAGGTGACCATCCCGAGCGCGTGTTCACGGCGTTCGTGTGGGGAGACCCCCTCGCCAGCATGGGCGTGACGGCAGCCATCGGCCGCGCCTTCCGGCAGGAGGAGACAACGACGCCCGGCCATGCCGTCGTGCTGCTCAGCCATCGCATCTGGCAATCCCGCTTTGGTGGCGACTCCAGCCTGGTCGGGCGCGCGATGCGCGTGAACGGGGAGCCGTACACAGTGGTGGGCATCATGCCACCCAATGCGCTCCTCCTTGGTGCGGACATGTGGATGCCGATGGGGACCGAGCCGCAGAACATCCCGCGTCGGGCGCGCCAGTGGGCCGTCGTCGGCCGGCTCAAGCAGGGCGCCACAATCGCGACGCTGAACAGCGAACTGGCCCGCGTGTCCCGGCGCACGGAGCAATCCTTCAAGGCTGAGCATGACGTGTACGAAGGGTGGAACCTCCAGGCGGCGCCGTGGGCCGAGGCGTTGACGACGACCACGGGCATCCGCATGGCCGCCTTCATCCTGCAGGGTGCGGTGCTGCTCGTCCTGCTGATCGCCTGCGTGAACGTCGCAGGGCTGCTGCTCTCGCGGGGGGCAGCGCGCGATGGGGAGATCGCGATGCGTCGCGCCCTCGGCGCGGGCACCGGACGCCTGACGAGACAGCTGCTCACCGAAGGTGTGATGCTGTCGCTGGTTGGTGGAGCTGCCGGCCTGGCGGTCGCGATGACGTTCATGGGACCGTTGAGCGCCGCATTGCCGGGCATGGTGCGGTCGATGGGGCTCGAGGCGCGTCCGAACGGGCGCGTCCTCATCGTCACGCTGCTCGCCTCGGTCGGGGTTGGCCTCGCCTTCGGCCTCGCCCCGATGCTACAGGGGGCGTGGCATCGCACGGGCGTGCTGTTCGGCCAGCTCGGCCCACGCACGACGCAGGGGCGCAGTGCGCGACGCATCCGGGCAGGATTCCTTGCGGTGCAGGTCGCGCTCTCGGTGATCCTGCTCGTGGCCGCCGGCCTGCTGACGCGGTCGATGACCGAGTTGCGCCGCGTGGAACTCGGGTTCGACCCGGAACGCGTCCTCACGATGCGCGTGTCGGTTGCCCGCGAGAAGTACGCCGACTCGACGATCGTGCCTTTCGTGGAGCGGATCGCCGAGCGATTGGCAGGCATTCCCGGGGTGCGTGCCACGGCGGCCACTACGCAATACGCGCCCGGCAACGTATTCGCGAGCACGTTGTCGCTGCGCGGCGAAACGCCCGGCCAGGCCAGCGCGCGGCAGGTCGACGTGACCAACGCGACCCCGGACATCTTCCCAACGCTGGGCTACCAGTTGCGGACCGGGCGGTTGCTCGCGTCCACTGATCGTGAGGGCATGCCACTGGTCGCCGTCGTCAACGAGACGCTGGCCCGGCGTTATTTCCCCAATGCGTCACCAGTCGGCCAGCAGGTGTGGCTCGGGGACAGCACCGGGGCGCAGGTGGAGGTCGTCGGGGTCGTGGCCGATGTGCGCAACCGTGGACTCGATGCCCCGGTCGCCGCGGAGGTCTTCATGTCGGCGCGGCAGCAGCGGGTGCAGCGTAACAACCAGTTTTTCCTGCTGGTGCGCACGCAGGGGGATCCGATGGCCACGCTCCCCGCGGTGCGCCGCGCCATCCAGGAGCTGGATTCCGACCAGCCGGTGTACAACATCAGCACGATCGAGCGCGATCTTGGCGAGTCGCTCGTGCAGCGGAGTGCGGCGATGACGTTCCTTCTCGTGTTCTCCGGCATCGCCCTCGTGCTGGCGAGCGTCGGGATTTATGGACTCGTCAGCTATTCGGTCGCCGAACGAGGGCGCGAGATCGGGATCCGGATGGCGTTAGGCGCGGAGCCGCAGGACGTGCGGCAGCTGGTGCTGCGCCAGACCGCGATTGTGCTCACGATCGGGTGCGCGATCGGCGTGGCGGGTGCGCTGGCCCTCTCCGGCACGGTGCGTTCGCTCGTGTACGGCGTGAGCCCAAGCGATCCCCTGACGATCGTCGGCGTGGTCGTGGTGCTCTTCGTGGTTGGGGCAATCGCAGGGGCGATCCCGACGCGTCGCGCGACGCGCATTCAGCCAGTCAGTGCCTTGCGGGAGGGGTGAAAAAAGCGACGCGCGGCACCGGCCCCCGGCTGACTGCCGGACACTGGGTCCCGGATCTGCGCTCGCTCACGCTCGCTTGTCCGGGATGACACACCGCGCACTCACGCTCGCTTGTCCGGGATGCCACACCGCGCACTCACGCTCGCTTGTCCGGGATGCCACACCGCGTACTCACGCTGGCTTGTCCGGGATGCCCACACCGCGCACTCACGCTCGCTTGTCCGGGATGCCCACACCGCGCACTCACGCTCGCTTGTCCGGGATGACACACCGCGCACTCACGCTCGCCTGTCCGGGATGACAAACTGTCGTCATCCCGGTCCGGTGAGCGCAGCGAGCCGAGAACCGGGACCCAGTGTCGTTCGCAGTTAGTCCTTCTTCTTCCCCGAGTCCTTGCCGATGTCGAGTGGCACGACTGGCCGGGCGTCGCCCGGCGGGAGGGGGAGGGAGTCCGCGGCGGAGAAGTTGAAGAACTCCGCAATGCGGGTGGCCTGCGCCACCTGCTTCGCGTCCTGCAGCGCCTTCGCCGCGCCCGCCCGGTCGCCCACCGTGTTCAGCATGTCGTAGATCATGAACCCGGTCTGCACGTACAGCGCCGGGATGCCGACGGAGGGCTTGTCGACCCAGCCGTCCTTGCGGACAAACGACGCCTTGCCCATGAAGACGTCTTCCCAGAGCGTCTTGGTGCGCGCCACGTCGACGAAGCCTTCACCCGGCACCAGCAGCGTATCGCGCCCCGGCGTTGGGATGTTCAGGGCCAGCTTGCGGGCGAGGCCCTGCGTGACGAGGTACGCGTCGACGCCGAGCTCGCGGCCGTAGCTCCCGGCCGTGCGCGACAGGTAGATCGGGCGTTCCGTGCAGTTGTCCTTCATCATCTGCAGCACGACGATGTCGGCGCGCGTCAGCACGCGTGGCTCGATGCGCGCGACGATCGTGCCGCAGGCCTCGAATCCGACCGTGTCGGGGAGCTGGTACGCGAGCGGGATCGAATCCGCCTGATCCAGCGTCATCTTCACCGGCGGGGACGTCGGCTTCGTCCACTGCTTGCCGCGATAGATCGCCGGGCCCTTGGCCTCGTCGTACGCGCGGATCGGGTTGCGGATCAACTGCCGCGTGTACCAGTCGGTGTTGAGCAGTGACGTATTGGCAATCACGACGTCCTGCCGGATGCCTTCCACTTCCTGGGCATACCAGAGGGGGAAGGTGTCGTTGTCGCCCACGGTGACGAGCACGCCGTATGGCTCCACGGAGTTCAGCAGGTCGTGCGCAAAGGCGAGCGTGGTGTCGTCGCCCCTGCGGGTCGACGCGCCCCAGTTACCGACGAGGGGCACGCACGCGACCAGGAGCACCGGCGCGGCCAGCAGCCAGCTGCGACGTCGTGGAAGCTCGATCGTCTCCTTGCCCAGCTTCACGGCATCGCTGCCGATGAGTGCGGCGATCGTCTCCCACACGAACACGAGCCCGAGCGCGGCCCACACGCTCCACGCCGAGAAACTCCACAGGTAGAAGTAGTCACGGTCACGCACCTCGCGATCCACCGAATCGCCAAGGTCCTGCGCCTGTGACGCGCCGTACTTGAAGTTCAGGTAATAAATGAGCAGCAATGTCATGGTGAACATCAGCGGCCCGAAAAACCAGAACGACTGCTTGTCGCGTTTCCAGTGGACCCAGCCGCCGAACAGGCCGAGCACGAGGAAGAGCGCGGCGAGCACCGCCTGCAACGGCTGGTTGGTGCCGTACGGGTCGCGCAACCACTGCCACTTGAAGTAGAGCCACCACATGCCGACCTGCGCCGAGAACGGCGCGTTCCGCTCGGTGACGGGCGGCTTGCCGTACTGCTCACGATTGAAGTTGTACTTGAAGTTGTCCCACGTCTTCTGGCTGAAGGTGCAATCGACCGTCAGGCCGGTGGTGCACCCGGTCGGCTCTCCCTCGTTGATCAACGGCTGGTACGCGGCGCGGATCGGCTGCGTGGCGAAGGGCGTCATTCCGATCACCACCGCCACCACCGCGGTCAGGATCAGCTTCCAGCGGAGGAGCGTCGCCGGACGTCGGATGAGCACCGCGAGTCCCACGGCGGGCGCGGCGAGCATGCCCGCCATGTGGTTCGCGTATCCGAGGCCCAATATGTACGCGATCAGGATGAGGGTCCGGTCGGCCTTGGGACCATCCGGCTCGTCGCACCAGCGTACCGTGAGCCACGCGATCAGGGCCACGCCGACGAGCGCGACCGTGTAGACCTTCTCATTCACGACCGACTGGCTCCACACCGTGAACGCGGTGGCGCCGATCAGGGCGGCAAGGCCGCCGCCAACGATCCGCTGCCATCGTTCGGCAAACCAGCTGACGAGGACGCGCTCGGTGATCAGGAACCACATGGCCGCCGAGACGGCGCTGCATACGGCGGCGAGCAGGTTGACGCGTGCCGCGATCGAGGGAGCGATCGGCAGGATCGTGAAGAACCTGCCGAGGATCACGAAGAACGGATTCCCCGGGGGATGGGGAATGCCCAGGGTGTACGCTGCCGCGATGTATTCGCTCGTGTCCCACATGGCCGTCGACGGCCCGAGGGTCACGATGTACAGCAGGAGCACGAGCGCCCCGGCTCCAGTGGCCGCGAGGTACGACGGGCGGTAGTCGAGTTCGACGGTAGCGGCGGATGCCATGGCAGACAGGGAGGTGGCGCCCCGAACGAGGGGCCCTTTCGGGAGTGGGGAAGCTAACCCGAGGGCAGGGTGCCGGTATGTCACCGAGCGCCATAACATACCTGCATGCCGGGGTCGGGGCGGGAGCGTGCTGGGACGGAACGCGAAGTCGATATCCTGCCTCTCGAGGACACGTCGTGGCAGGACGAAGGTCACGTCTCGCCCTTGGCCAGCCGCGAACTCTGGATCCTTGACCGAGCCCCCTTGTGGGCCGGCGCGTTGACGATCGCCGTGGGGTTGGCTGTGCTCGGTGGCTGGGCACTGGGTCTCCCGTGGCTCACCCGCATCATGCCGCAGTTCGCCTCCATGAAGGCGATCACAGCCGCGTGCTTCATCCTGACCGGCGTTGCACTGCTGGGTGCCGGCCACCCCGACCGGGAGACCTGGGCCCGATGGTTGACGATCGTCGGCGCGGTGGTGCTTGCGGCGGTCGCGCTGCTCACGCTGTACGCGTACGCGTCGGGGTCGTCGCTGTTCCTCGACGACGTGATGTGGCGCGAGTCCTCGCCCTCGCCGAGGTCGCCTTACCCGGGTCGGATGAGCCCGAACTCGGCGGGCGCGTTCCTCCTGCTCGCGACCAGTCTCCTGCTGCGCCGGCGTGGCACGCCGCGCGCACTCAGATGGAGCGACGCGAGC
>JACMLI010000689.1 GCA_014379705.1 Gemmatimonadaceae bacterium | reverse complement strand
TGACGCCGTGGGGTTCACGGCCTCGTCCTTGATCCACAGCCGCCGCACACCGAGCTCGCGCGCCAGTCCGGGGGCCTCGGTGAGGGGCGTGCCCCCCTCGCCTAACGAGACCGGGGTTTCCCCGTCGAGGAGCGGGAGGGCCGGCGCGTAGCGCCACATGTCCCAGCGCGGACGCAGGTCCTCGCGCCGCGGGGCCGGCCCCGAGAACTCCGCGAGGAACGGCTGGTGGCACGCCGGACAGAGCCCGACCGGGGCGTGCTGCGCTTCGCGAGCGCCACAGCCGGAGCAGACGAGGGACCAGTTCATGGACGGGTGGACGGGGTGGACGGGATGGACGGGCGGGAACGGCAGATGGCAGATGGCCGAAAACTGCCGCGGCACGTTACACGCCGGACCGGGGGTCGACAACTGCGTCGTTAGGCGGGATGGGCGGCCGCTCGAGAGGGGGCGAACCTTCACCTTCGCTGGACGCCTGAACGTCAGTGACCGGTGGTGGCGGGGCGTCCCCATCCGCGACGGGGGTGGCGTCCACCACGACGGCGACGCCGAGGGACGTCAGAACCCGGCGCGCCGTGGCCTTCGAGAAGCCGGGGAGCGTGGCGATGTCCTCCACCGTGGCGTCCTTCACCCCCTGCAGGGACCCAAAGCGGTGCAGCAGGGATCGGCGCCGGTTGGGGCCGATCCCCGGGATCTGCAGGAGCTCCGACGTCAGCGTGCGCATCGCGCGACGCGCCCGGTTGAAGGTGATCGCGAACCGATGGGCTTCGTCGCGCGCCTGCTGCAGCGTCCGCAGTCCCGGCGAGCGACGCGGAAGTCGCAGCGCTTCGCTGCGCCCCAGCACGAAGACCTCCTCCTCGCGCTTGGCCAGCGAGATCAGCGACAGGTCAGCCAGCCCGAGTTCGGCGAGGACGCCAGCCGCGGCGCTCAATTGGCCCTTGCCCCCATCGACCATCACCAGGTCCGGGAGCGCCTTCTGCTCCTCGAGCCGGCGGCGGAAGTAGCGCCCCACCACCTCGCGCATCGAGGCGAAGTCGTCGGTCCCCTCCACGGTCTTCACCTTGAACTTGCGGTACTCGCCGCGACGCGGGCGCCCGTTCTCGAACCAGACGCACGAGCCCACGGTGTCCGTCCCCTGGGCGGTCGAGATGTCGAAGCACACGATCGACCGCGGCAGGCGCTGCAGCCCGAGTTCCCGCTGCAGCTCGTACACCGGGCTCGAGGCCCGCTCCTCGGCCTCGAACGATGCGAGCTTGAACTCTTCCAGCAGGTGGCGCGCATTCTGCTCCGCCAGGTCCACGAGTTCGCGCTTGGGCCCCCGCTGCGGGATGGTGATGCGCGTCGTGCCTAACGACTCGGCGAGCGCCTCCCGGTCGTCGAAGTCGAACGGGACGAAGAGCTCCCCCGCCCGCTCGTTCGACGCCCGGTACGTCAGGTTGAGGTACGCCGAGAGCACCGCACCGTCCCCTTCCCCCTCGATGTTCTCGAGGAATCGCTGGTCGCGCGCCAGCAGCTTCCCCGCCCGGATGCGAAGCACCACGACGCACGCGTCCTCGCCGTCACGTGAATATCCCACCACGTCGCGGTCGCCGCCTTCCACCTGCACCACGACCGTCGGCTCCTCCATCCGCTCGAGGTGATGCAGCGCGTCCCGCAGCTCCGCGGCGCGCTCGAAGTTGAGCTGCTCCGACGCGTCGAGCATCTGCTTCCGCACGTGCTGCGTTACCTCGTCGGTTCTTCCGTCGAGGAAGAGCAGCACCTCGTCGATCATCAGGCGATACTCCCGTTCGTCCTGCAGGGCAACACAGGGCGCCTTGCACTTTCCGATGTGGTAATCGAGGCACGGGCGATCGGGCGCGTCGTGCGGCAGGTCGTAGTGGCACGAGCGCACCGTGAAGATCCGCTTCACCACGTTGAGCGCGCGACGCATCTGCCCGACGTCGGTATAGGGGCCGAAGTATCGCGAGCCGTCGTTCAGGAGTCGGCGTGTCACGAACACGCGCGGGAACGGCTCGGCCACCGTCACCTTCACGTACGGGTACGACTTGTCGTCGCGCAGCGAGATGTTGAAGCGCGGCCGGTACTCCTTGATCAGGTTTGCCTCGAGGATCAGCGCGTGCGCCTCGGTGGGCACCACGATGGTGTCAAGCTCGGCGACAAGGCGCACCAGGGCCTGCGTCTTGACGCTCCCCAGATGGTCCGAGCCGAAGTAGCTCCGCACGCGAGACCGCAGGCGCTTGGCCTTGCCCACATACAGCACACGGCCCTCCCGATCCTTCCAGAGGTAGACACCTGGCGAATCGGGGAGGTGCGGCAGCTTGGCTGCAACGGTCTCCGGCACGTCGTACATGCCGTGCAATTTAGCAAACCGTCGTCATCCCGGTCCGGGGAGCCTGCTGTCATCCCGGTCCGGCGAGCCTACTGTCATCCCGGTCCGGCGAGCAACGCGAGCCGAGAACCGGGACCCAGGGTCGTTCAGCTCTTCATAGCGCACCGACGACGCTCGGTCGAGGATCTACGCTCGCTATCGCTTGCTTGTCCGGAATGACAAAGCGGTGGGCGCGTGCTAAAGGCGCCGCCGCACGGCCCCCACGATCGCCTCCGCCTCAGGCACGCGAAGCGTCAGCGACACGACGCCGTACGCCGCGGCAAACACCGCCAGCACTCCGGCCATCATCATCATGCCCAACCGGTCGCCGAGCGCACGGTGCACGGCCACGCTCGCCGCCGCCGCCACGAGCGCGGCGAGCACGATGCGCCACCATGTGCCC
>JACMLI010000688.1 GCA_014379705.1 Gemmatimonadaceae bacterium | reverse complement strand
TGGCTGGCCGCGTGCGCCACCGAGACGGGAAGGGCGGCGGCGAGTCCCCACACCGGGCCGAGCGCGATGGTGACCGCGAGCGGCAGGACGTCGCCGGGGTGCAGCGTGACGCCCTCGTACAGCCGGATGCTGAACAGGTTGAGCAAGCTACCGGCGAGCGCAGCCACGGCCGTGATCACGGCATGACGCCCCGCGGGTCGCGCGGTGCGTGGTGGAAGGACGCGCGAGTCGGGTTCCATGGGCCCAAGTATCGGCATGGCGTCCACAGCGCATCATCGTTGGGATGCGCTCATGATGGACCCGCTCACCCCTCCTGTCGTTTGGCGGAGACGACACTGGCCTCCTGCCGTCCGGCGTACTACCTGCCGGGGCTGCTTCGCAGGAGCGAGGGCCCTTCGTCTACTTCAGGTTCACCTTCAGGAAACGCAGGACTCGGTCTCCCCAGACGAGGCTGGCAAAGTACCCGAAGCTGTGCCCCTCCGCCGTGTTGCTCCCAAACGGGGGATAGAACTGCACCTCGTGCGCATGTCCGGCGCGCGCCATCGCTTCAGCAATCTGCCGACTCGGCGTGAGATCGTAGTCGTTTTCGGCCTGCATCAGGAGCACCGGCACCCGGGCCTTTCCCGCCGCGGCGAGCAGTGCCTCACGAAGGTGTGGGGACTGCGACCACGTTTGCGCCGCCCCCGCCGAGTTGATCGCGGCACGCAGCCCGATGTCGCGTGACGCCAGGAGCTGCGACACGATCCCCCCAAAGGAATTGCCCGACGCCGCCACGCGGTGCGCATCGACAAACGGCTGCGTGCGCAGCCACGCGACCCCGGCCATCGCGTCGTCAAGGTGCACGCCGGTCAGGTACTCGGCCATCTTCGCGCTGCGCGCCTGCGGCCCGGACGCGCGCCCCACGCTGTCCAGTACGTCGAGGATGAACGGCGCCACGTTCGACGACAGCCCCGAACCGCGACGATACGGCATGAAGAACACAAAGCCCTGCCGGCGATAGAACTCGCCGAGGGCCTTGGCCTGCGCCGTGTAGTCGCTCCCGCTGCCGTGGCTGTACATGATCGCCGGGAACGGACCAACGCCGGGGGGCTTCCACAGCACACCGCGCAACGTCAGGTCGCCACTCCGGAACGAGACCGTGTCGGGACCGCCGCTGACCGCTCCCGTGCCTTGCACGTGACCAACGAACGCCACCGGCTCGCCTTCGCTGATGGCCGGTGAACCGATCACGTAGAGCACCGTGCCGGCAAAGGGAGCCCGCACCTGCTCGGCAGCATTCCCGAAGTAGTCGGTGACCCGGCCGATCATCTGCCCCGCGGCAACCGTGGCCCCACGCTCGACGCTCGCATGCCAGGTCCCGGTGACGTTGGCCGTGAGGACCTCGGCGCGATCGATCCACGTCGGGCGTGGCGCAGGTGTCCGCGGACCGCTGAGCATGCCCAGCATGCGCATGAGGTTGCGCGCTCCTTCCACGTTGCGCGTCACCATCTCGGGAGCCGGTACGCCAAGCCAGCCGGTCTCGGTGGTGATGGAGGGCTTGCCGCGCAGGTGGGCCGTGTTCTGCGTGTAGACTGACCTGCGGGGGTCACGGGGGCGGCTCGTGTCGATGTAGATCCAGCGATTCCCCCACGCGATCGCCATCTCGCGCGCGAGGCTGTCCACGCGCGGGTCGATACCCAGCTTGTTCCAGTAGCTGAACGGCACGAGGGATTCATTGCCATCACCGGCGTGCATGTCGACCAGGTAGTCGCTCTTGTCGATGACCTCGCGCGTGATGAGGTCGGCGATGCGTTGCGTGACGGTGCCTGACGCATCGCCGGGATACACGCGATTGAGGTTCTTCTGGTCCCACGGGTTGCGGTAGATCGTGCGATGGACGAACGAGGGGAGGTTGGCGACGTGCACGAGGATCAGCGTGCCCTTGAGCTGCGCCGGATTCACCTCGGCGCGGAGGCGCTGCAACGCGACGATCGGCGCGACCTCGGCGCCGTGTGTGCCGGCGACCAGTGCGAGGACCGGTCCGGGTTGCCGCCCCTGAATGATGCTGACCGGGATCCGCGTCGCCGAGTCCACGCCGGCCGGCACCGGGATGTAGCCCGACACGACCTTTCCCGGTTCGGAGCGCACGGGGCCCACGGCCACGGTGACCTGCAGGAACAGCGCATGGAGGAGGGTTGTCACGGGCCGTGATTGGTGATTCGGGAGTCGTGAATCGAGGTTTCTACGGCGTAAGCTCCCCCGGTAGCGCGGCGGGCGCAACTGTCCGGCATATCTCCTCCGTCGTTAGGCGGGTTGCGGGGGCGTACCCATCCCCGAGAGATTCCACGGGTGATCAATTTCCCGCCCCATCTCGTGTCGTTCGCTCCGCGCTCCCGGCTGCTCCTGCTCGCGGCGGCCGCTTTGTCCCTCGCCTGTGACAAGGGCGCTCCAGCGAAGGCCGGCGCCCAGCCCGCTCCCCCCGCGGGCGCGCCGG
>JACMLI010000687.1 GCA_014379705.1 Gemmatimonadaceae bacterium | reverse complement strand
GGGACTCATCGAGTCCGAATGGGGGCTCTCCGAAAACAACCGGCGCGCTCGGTTCTACGCCCTTACGCCGGCTGGGCGAAACCAGTTGCAGCAGGAATTGACGCAGTGGCGCGACTACGCCGCCGCAGTCTTCAAGGTCGTGGAGGCCTGACATGCGCGGACCCTTTCACGGCATTCGCCGATTCCTCCGCTCCTTCTCCCGCACCGAAGCCCAGGTCGCCCGCGACGTGGAGGCGGAAGTCGAGTTCCACCTCCAGATGAAGGCGAGTGAACTGGAAGCCGGCGGCCTCGATCCGTCTGCCGCCGCGCACCAGGCACGACGCGCCTTCGGCGACGTGGAGCGTGCGACGCACAGCCTCGTCGCACAGGAAGCCTCGTTCGAGCAGACGCGCCGACGCGCCGCGTGGCTGGACGAGTGGCGGCGCGATGCCGCGCACACCATCCGGCAGGTCCGGCGCGCGCCCGCCTTCGCCCTGCTGGTCGTTGTCACGTTAGGCCTCGGCATCGGTGCGACGACGGCCATCTTCAGCGCGGTGCATGCGATCCTGCTCGCGCCATTGCCGTACACCGAGCCCGATCGCCTCGTGCGCGTGATGCGCGAGACGCCGGATGGGCCGCGCCAATCGGCGTCGGGAGGGGACTTCCTCGAGTTCCAGCGTGAGGCGAAGTCGTTGAACGGCCTCACGTCGTACTACATGAGCACCGCGAACCTTGCCGGCGTGGGTGAACCGCAGCGCGTGGTGACCTCCCGAGTCTCGTCCAACTTCTTCGATGTGCTTGGCGTCCGGCCGATGATTGGTCGCAACTTCGTGGCGGCCGAGGACCAACACGGTGCTGCTGAAGTGGCCCTGGTGTCGGAGGGCGCGTGGCGGCGGCTGTTCGGTGGTGACGCGGCCATCGTTGGCACGACCATCCGGATGGACCGGCAGAGCGTGCAAATCATCGGCATCATGCCAGAGACACAGCGTTACCCGGCGAATACGGAGTTCTGGCTTCCGGCAAAGCACGAGCCCGAGATGATGGCAGACGACAACCGGGGCGCGTCATGGCTGCGACTCGTTGGTCGTCTCGCGCCGGGCGTGACGATCGAACAGGCCAACGCCGAGTTCCGGGTGATGTCGAAGGGCATCAGTGAACGGTTCCCCGCGGATCGTACCGGTGTGGTCTCGACGCTCTCGGCCTTCGCCGATACGCTCGTCGGCGACGTGCGCCAGCCCTTGTGGGTCCTGCTGGGCGCCGTGGGGATGGTCCTCCTGATCGCGTGCACGAACGTCGCGGCGCTCTTGTTAGGCAGGCTGATGGCGCGCGAAGGGGAGCTCACCGTCCGGACGGCCCTCGGTGCCGGACGCGGGCGCCTCGTGCGACAGCTGCTCACCGAGTGCACGACGCTCGGGCTGATCGGGGCGGGGGTCGGCGTGGCGCTGGCAACGGGACTCGTGAAAGTGCTGGTCGCCCTCGCTCCAGACATTCCTCGCCTCGCCGATGTTCGGGTCAACGGCCTCGTGCTCGCGTTCAGCATCGTCCTCGGGCTGGGCACGGGACTCGTGTTCGGCGTGATCCCGGCGTGGCACGTCTCGCGACGCGACCTGCAGCATTCACTGCGCGGCGGCGGCCGCGGACTCGTCGGCACTCGTCAGGCCGGTCGCGTGCGCGGCGCACTGGTCGTTGGGCAGTTCGCGCTGGCGATCGTGCTTCTGGTTGGCGCGGGCCTGTTGATCCGCACGTTCAGCCGCCTGCGTAGCGTGGACCCCGGCTTCGACGCCGCGAACGTGACGACGTTCACACTGACACTCCCGCAGGACGGGTCCTTCGACGGCGCGTACGGCGGGACCGCGGGCCAGCGGCAGTTCCTGCGCAACGTCCTCCCACGGCTCGAGGCCATTCCCGGCGTCGAGGTGGCGGGCGCGAGTCTCGGCCTGCCGTTGAGCGAACGCAACTTCACCCTCTCGTTCGAGGTTGAGGGACGCCCAAAGCCGCCGGTTGGGCAGGAGCCCGAATCGCAGGTACGGATCACGACGCCCGGCTTTCTCGAGGCCATGGGAATTCCCGTGTTGCGTGGGCGCGGTCTCCAGGCGACGGACCTGGCGGAGGCTCCACCGGTCGTGGTCGTGTCGGAGCAATTCGCGTCACGCTACTTCCCTGGCGAAGACGTGCTTGGCAAGCGCGTGACCTTCGGGTGGGAGCGTGACTCGGCAGTGCTTGGCGGCGAGGTCGTCGGCGTAGCGCGCGATACCAAACACACCAACCTCACGGCCGACGCCATTCCCATGGCGTACTTTCCGGCCGACCAGTGGCCGGTCGACGAATATTCGTTCGTGCTCAAGTCGAAGCTTCCCGTTGGTGTCGTGGCCGCCCAGGCCGCGCGCGTGGTGAAGGAGGTCGACGCCGAGCTCCCGCTCTATGACATCCAGTCGGCGGAGCAGCTGTTCAACGGCGCGCTCGTCACGACGCGATTCTACCTGACGCTGCTCGCCGTTTTCGCAGCGCTCGCCCTCGTACTCGCGTCGCTCGGGATCTACGGCGTCGTGTCATTTGGCGTGCAGCAGCGGCGACGCGAAATCGGGATCCGCATGGCGCTGGGTGCGTCGGTGGGGAACGTGCAGGGCATGGTCGTGCGCCAGGGGCTGCGGCTCGCCGCGTTCGGCGTCGTGATCGGCGTCGTTGGGGCGTTCGCGCTCTCGGGTTTGTTGCGCGGGGTGCTCTACGGCGTACAGCCAACCGATCCCCTGACCTTCATTGCGGTCATCGTGATCCTGACCGTGGCGGCCCTCCTGGCCTGCGTGCTCCCCGCGCGGCGTGCCTCCCGGATCGACCCGCAGCGAGCGATCCGGGTGGAATAGCCTCAGGGGTGCCTAACGGGGCGCGACGACCCGTGACGTGAAGGCCACGCCGTCGGGCGTCTCGCCGGCGGCGATGTGGCCCACGACCTCGCGACGCGCGACATCGATGATCGCGATGCGTCCCTGCGCGCTGAGGGAGAGGAACGCGTACTTCGTGTCGGGCGTCAGCGTGATGCCCTGTGGGCCGGCGCCAGGGAGGTTGATACGCCCGAGTTCCTGCTTCGTTGCCCGATCGACGAAGCGCAGCGTCTCTCCTCGGTAGTCCGGGAGCAACACCAGCTTCGCGTCGGGCGTGAAGAGCACGCGATACGGCCACGAGAATCCTTCGGCAGCCGTGGTCACCGTGCCCGTGGCGACGTCGAGCGCGCTCACCTTGCCCGTCGCGTTGCTCCCGACCCAGACCTCCTTGCCATCGGGCGTCACGTTGATCGCCTCGGGTTGCGCGGGCACGTCCCACTTCCGCACGAAGGTGCCGGCGCGAAGGTCGAGCTCGGAGACCGTATTGCTTCCCATGTTGCCGGTGAATCCGCGCGCCCCATCGGCCGAGACGCCGACCATGTGCGAACCATTCTGCTCTGTCGGGATCACCCTGGAGATCGCACCGCGCACGACGTTCACGAGCAGGACGACGCGATTCGATTCGGACGTCACGGCGACCACGCTGTCCCCTGGAAGGAACACGATACCGTGCGGACGCTTGTACTCCCCGAGTGATATCGTGCGCGCGACGCTCCTCGAGCCGAGGTCGATGACCGTAAGGGTGCTGCCGCCGCTTTGTGAGCCGTAGTCGGTGACCACGGCCAGGCTCCCGTTCTTCGCGGCGACGACTTCGTGCGGTCCGTTGCCGGTCGGGAGCGTCGCGAGGATGCGCCCACTGCCGACATCGATGATCGTCGCCGTCGCCGGCGTCTTGTTCGTGATGATGAGGGTGCCGGCGATGGACGGCGCCTGGGCCGCGAGGACCGGCGCGACCAGCAGGCCGAGTAACAGGGATCGAGCAGGCATGTTTTCCGTGGCGTGAGTCCCGGAAAGGTGGGGGCGGGTGCGGCGAGGCTCCAGTGGCGCCGTGCCGCGGCGAGAGTCATCATTTGTCATCCCGGTCACGCGAGCGACCGCGAGCGCAGCGCCGGGACCCAGCGTCGACGCGAAGTGGCGGAAAGTGACTCTGGGTCCCGGTTCTCGGCTCGCTGCCGCTCGCCGGACCGGGATGACAAAGGCGGCTCGCAGCCGCTCGGGTCATCCTGCTTCGCTCTCCTTCTCATCTATGCGCCGATTCCCGATACTCGCGCTCACTCTCGCCGCAGCGCTGCTG
>JACMLI010000686.1 GCA_014379705.1 Gemmatimonadaceae bacterium | reverse complement strand
GTGAGACCCGGGCACGGGGTGTCGGCGACGGTCGCGGCAGAGGTGTGGAAGCGCGTCGGGATGCCGTCGTAGCGGGTGATTTCGCTCACGTGCATGTGTCCCTGCAGAGCGAGGGGATACGGGTGACCCTTGATGCGCGCGAACACCTCGCGCGCGTTGGAGACGACGTGGCGATAGGCGGTCTTTCCGGCGACCGTGATCGTGGACGGCGCAGGGGACGCGTCGTCGTAGCCGTTGAGGGCATCGACGGCCGTGACGAATGGGATGTGGTTGAAGGTCACCACCGGCATCGTCACGGGCACGAGCGCCAAGTCGCGCTCGAGCCAGGCGAGTTGCACCGAGTCGACGTGGCCGTAGTAGCGCGTGTCGTCGACGTCGATGGTGTTGATGCCGACGAAGTGGATGCCGCCGGCATTGAACGAGTAGTAGTCGGGGCCGCGGTACTTGTGGTACATCGCGCGGCCATAGAGCGGATGCGACGCCTGCACGCCGGACTTGTCGCGCTCGATGCCGAAAATCTCGTGATTGCCAGGGACGGTCCACACGGGACGCGGGAACTTCGCGATGTGCGTGTTGAACAGGTCGTAGTAGCCCGTGGCTTCCGCTTCGCTGACCCGGAGCGCGTCGCGCACGAGGTCTCCGGTGATGATCACGAAGTCCGGGCGCAGCGAGTCCACAAGCGCACGCAGGCGTTCGGTGCGCGGCACGCTCGCGGGAGCGATGTGCGTATCGGACGCGTGAATGAAGGTGAAGTTCCGCGGCGTCACGGCACGGCGCATCGGGAAGTCGGCCGTCGATGCGGTGCCCTGCACCTGGCGCCAGAAGGGCCCGACCGCGGCGTACCCATTGGGGACGCTCACGAACACGACCCCGGTTCCAGCGTCATTCAGCGTGTAGGTGCCATCAGCGCCGGTGGCAACGACTTCGCGCTGGTTGGAGACGGCGGCCCCGGCGATGCCCGGCTCCCCGGCATCGCGCCGCCCGTTTGCGTTGCGATCGTGGTAGACCGCGCCCCGCGCCTGCGCATGCGCGGCACCGGCGAAGGCGAGCAGGGAAACGAGGAGGACGAAGGCGTGTGGCATCGCGTGAGGACTAAGGATGCCGAAAGTTGGGGGCGTCGCGCCGGTGGTGCCACCGTCGGCGCGACTGGCCCCATACCACTTTCCCTGCCTAACGATCGAGGGAGCCGGCGTAGCGGATCGACGCCGAGGGAGGCGTGGCGCCGAAGTCGGCGTCCCCGGAGAGCGTACCCCGCCCCGTCCGGTAGCGACCCGTCGCGGACTCGACCTCCCAACTGCCGGCAAGCCCCGCCGCGGAGGGGCTCGTGAAGGTGAGGGTGGCGCTGCCCTTCACCACGAGGGTGCCATGGCGCCCTGACATGGTACGCCGGAACGTGATCGGCACTGGGGACTGGGTCAGCGGCCCACCGAACGTGACCTCTTCGGTGGTCTGGCCGCCGTCGGCGTAGGCGCCGGTCATGGTGAAGGTGCCGCTGGACGCGGTCTGGCTGGTCAGGGCCTGGGTTATGGCGATCGTGACCGGGCCGCCCTCGGCGGGCGAGTCACCAAGGTTGCAGGCGCTGGCGAAGGCGAGGGGGATGCTGGCGAGCAGGGAGCGGTTTTTCATTTTTCAGGCACGGTGAAAGGGTGGTCGTTTGCCGCGCCGACATCGTGCTGCGTTGCATGGGGGGTGGGCACCACCCGTGGGCGGGTGGGAGGTGAGGGGATCGCGTGTACGCGCCGACATCAGTCCTGTAGCCAGTGGCCCGCACACCGAGGCGGACTGGTTACTGGTTGCAGGACTGGGTGCTGGGACTGGCGTACTGGTTACGGCTTACTGGAACTGGTGAACTGGGTACTCGACTGGTACTGGGGGGAGCGACT
>JACMLI010000685.1 GCA_014379705.1 Gemmatimonadaceae bacterium | reverse complement strand
TGTCCGAGTTGCGCTCCCCGCGGTCACACTCCTCCCCCAACTCCACCACGTTGTTGCCGCAACCGGTGATGGGCCCGCTGCTGCCGCCCACACTGCTTGCTCCACTGTTGCCGGCCGCCACGCCGCGCCACCGACGGCGGAGGAACTTGCGGGCCCGATAGCCTAACGTGGCCGTCCGCGCAGCGAGCGGTTCCTGGGCGAGGAAGCGCGCGACGTCGGCGCGGAAGGCTTCGACGCTGCGGTAGCGGTCCGCGGGATCCGGTGCGAGCGCGGTCGCGAAGAGCGCGTCGAGATCTGTCCACTCCGAGGTTGACAGGGCCGCGAGGGTGATGGTCGACGAGGGCGTCGAGGCCTTGCCGGCTCGCGTGGCCTGCAGCGCGCGGCGCACGTTGGGAGGATACGCCGCTCGAATCACCGACGTCGGGTCGCGTCCCTCATCGAGCTCATAGGGACGGCGGCCGGCGATGAGCTCGAAGAGCATGACGCCGAGCGCGTAGATGTCGACGCTGACGCCGGGGGCCTGCCCCTCGAACTGTTCGGGGGCGGCGTACTGCGGCGTGAGCATGCGGTAGCCCGTGCGCGATCGCGTGTCGGTGGCGGCGTCGCGGAAGCGCTTGGCGATCCCGAAATCGAGGAGCTTGATGCCACCTTGTGGTGTCACCAGCACGTTGGACGGCTTGATGTCGCGATGGATGATCGCGCGTTCGTGCGCGTGCTGGACCGCGTCGCAGACCTCGAGGAAGAGCCGGAGCAGCGCTCGGAGATCGAGGGGACGCGTCCAGGCCCAGGTGGTGATCGGCACTCCCTCGACGTACTCCATGGCAAACCACGGCGTGCCGTCACCGAGGTGGTCGGCGTCGAGGAGGCGCGCGATCGAGGGATGGTCGAGGACGGCGAGCGTCTGCGTCTCGGTGCGGAAGCGCTCGCGTCGTGCGGGACTCAGCCAGGCATTGGCGAGGATCTTGATGGCCGCGCGTGAATCGAGGTCGTCGCGATGCCCGAGGTACACGACGCCCATGCCGCCTTCGCCCAGGAGTCGCTCCACGCGGTACGGTCCGAACTTTCGCGGGGGCAGGGCGTCGACGGGGCGCAGCAACTCTCCGGCGGCGCCGGCCACGCCCCGATCGAGGAGGCTCGCCCCGGAGGCATCGGCCTGCAGCATCCCGCGCACCTCGCGGGCCACGTCCGGAAAGTCGAGGTGGAGGCGGTCGAGTTCTGCGGACTGCTCGGCGATCGAGCGGTCCGCGAGCGCGTGAAACAGGTCCTGGATGCGCGTCCACTCCGAGGCTTGCAGCGCCACGTCGTTCTCCGGGGTATCTGGGCGAAGGTCGCCCGTAGCCGTCAATCGCCTTGCGAGAGGCGGTGTGCCAACCAGGCCTTCCCCGCGCGCCATTCGCGCTGCGCGGTTGCCTCGGACACGCCGAGAGCCGCCGCCGCTTCGGCGACGTCGAGTCCCGCAAAGAACCGAAGTTCGATGAGTCGGACCTGGCGCGGGCTCACGGTGGCAAGCGCCTCCAATGCTTCATTAAGCGAAAGGATCGCGTCGGCCGTCATGGCCGTCGCGGCGATGTCGGGTTCGAGGGTCACCATCTCGCGGTCGACCCCTCCGCGTTTTTCCGCCGTGCGGTTGCGCGCGGCCTCGACCAGGACCTGTCGCATCGCCCGCGCCGCAATCCGACGGAAGTGGAGGGGGGACTCCCAATGGAATCCGGGATAGGCAGAGAGCTTGAGCCAGGCCTCGTTGACGAGGGCGGTGGGGCCGAGCGTGGCGTTGCTCGAATGCTGGAGGATGGCGGCGAGCCGGTGGAGCTCCGCGTAGGCGAGGTTGAACATCTCGTCGAGGCGCTCGCGCGCCGCGTCGGTGTCCATGCCTTCTGCTGCTTCCGACTGCGGACCGGCGTCGGATCCTTCAACGGTCACGTCACGCTTCTCCTGGGTCGCCCAAGGGAGCTTCCGGGTGGGTCCAAGTGACTTAGCCCGCACGCATCGTGCCCGCAATGGTGAGACTGGTAGCTTGGGTGGCTTGCCTCGCCTGAATTGTCACGGCAGTGTCCCCTCGCCGCGCTCCGCCCCCCAACGCCGCCCGCCATGTCACGTGCCCGCATCGTCCGCATCACCCTCGCCCTGCTCATCGCGGGGAGCATCATGGTCACGCGGTCGCGCGACCCGGAGAAGCAGGAGCTCACGGTTGGCACGCGGGGGGCGGCCCCAGGCACGCTCGTGACGTTAGGCAATGGGGTCACGCACTACCAGGTGGAGGGACCCGAGGATGGTCCCCGCGTGATGCTGGTGCACGGCTTTTCGGTGCCCGCGTACATCTGGGACTCGACGGCGGTGGCCCTCTCGGCTGCCGGCTTCAGGGTGGCGCGGTATGACACGTACGGACGCGGATGGTCGGACCGTCCAGACGCCGCGTATGACCTCGACATGTACGACCGCCAGCTCACGCAGCTCCTCGACTCCCTCGGCTGGAAGGAGCCCGTGCACCTGATGGGGTTGTCGTTCGGCGGGCCGGTGACCGGCACGTTCACGGGGCGGCACCCTGAGCGAGTGCGTTCGTTGACCCTGGTGGACCCGGCGGCCGGGATCGGTGGGGGGGTGCCGTGGTTCTTCTCGCTTCCAGGTTTCGGGCCAATGCTTTGGCAAGCGCTCGCCGTGCCGACGATGGCCGATGGACAGGCGAGTGACTTCGTGGAGCCGGCGAAGTGGCCTGACTGGGCGGACCGTTATCGCGTGCAGGTGGGGTATCGAGGGTTCGGGCGGTCGCTGCTCCGCACGCGGAAGGCGACGACGGGCATGTCGTACGATTCGATTTATGCCACGGTGGGGACCACAAAGACGCCCACGCTCCTGATCTGGGGGAAGGAAGACCAGGTCGTACCGATCGCCCTGGCCGACAGCGTGCGCGCCGCGATTCCGCAGGCGCAGTTCCATGCGATCGACAAGGCAGGGCACCTTCCGCACATGGAACGCACCGACGTGGTGAACCCGCTGCTCATCGGGTTCCTGAGGTCGACGATGCCCTGACGGGCAGACGGGTGGTCTGGGTCGAGGACGAGGGGGGCGCGATTGCCATCACCCCGACGTCGGAGACAATCCGCGTGTCGTACAACAGCCCGTCTGCCCGCCCGCCCGTCCGTCCGCATCCGTGTATCGTTCGCCATGGTGATTCCCGGGGTCCCCGCGTCCCAGCCTGCAGTCGACAGCCACCTGCGCGCTCGTCTCGATGAGCTCTGCACGGAGGCGTGGGGGCTGTGGGAGCAATTCGACACGACGGTCCGCCGGAAGGAGTTCCACCCGTTCGTGGCGGCGAACTACGAGTCGGTCGTGAACGCGCTGATTGCGAATCGCGGGCCGAACCGACGCTTCCTCGAGTGGGGATCGGCGATGGGGGCCATCACGATCATGGCCGACCTGCTGGGTTACGAGGCGCACGGGATCGAACTGGACGGGGCCCTCGTGGACACGGCGCGCCGGCTCGCGACGCGCTATGAGTCGAAGGCCACGTTCGTGCACGGAAGCTTCATCCCGACCGGATACCAGTGGGAGACGCTCGACGGGGATCGCCGCACCGGGACGCTCGGTGCGGGCCTCTCCGGCTACATCCAGTTGGGGCGCGCGCTCGAGGACTTCGACCTGATCTTCGGGTACCCGTGGGACGGTGAGACGCCGATGATGCTCGACCTGATGCGCCGGTGGGGATCGCCCGACGCCATCCTGCTCGTGCACGGGATCGACGAGACGGTGAGCGCGTATCGCGGCGGCCGCACGCTGGTGGCGTCGTACCACCGCTGACGCCGGCCGGGGTCGACGGCGCCAGCGCCGGAGACGAGATTCTCGTCATCCCCAACACCCTCTCGCCATGCGCCTGCTGACCCGCACCCTCCTCGGCGTGGCCCTCGCCTGCCTCCCGCTGCAGTCGGCAATTAGTCAGGACGATTCACTCGAGGCCCGCCGGCGTCGCCAGTCCACTGCCGCCGAGACCGCGGGGCTCGCCGAGCCGTTCAGGGGGATCACGACGAACGGCGTGGTGCGGACCGGGCTCTTCCCGCTGCGTTCGACGGGGGTCTCGACCGCACCAGTCGTGTCGGCGGCGAAGGCGTTCCTGGCAACGCTGCAGCCGTGGCAGCGGACGAAGGCCGTGTTCCCGGTGGACGATCCGGAATGGCGTAAGTGGATGAACCAGCACTTCTACATCCGGCAGGGCGTGGGCTTCAACGAGATGACCGAGCCGCAGCGCGCGGCCGCCTTTGCGCTGGTCGGGAGCGCGCTGAGCGCGAAGGGGCTCAAGCTCACCCAGGACATCATGAAGCTCAACCACACACTCGGTGAGTTGGCCAACAACAACTTCCGCGAGTACGGCGAGTGGCTCTACTACGTCACGGTGATGGGTGACCCGCACGGCACTGAACCGTGGGGCTGGCAGCTCGAAGGCCATCACCTGATCGTGAATTACTTCGTGATGGGCGACCAGGTGGTGATGACGCCACTGTTCGTGGGATCGGAGCCCGTGATCGCGACGAGCGGGAAGTACAAGGGCACGTCGATCCTGCAGGACGAGCAGGAGGCGGGGCTGGCGATGATCACGGCGCTCGATGCGACGCAGCAGAAGGCGGCGATCATCGAGGTGTCGAAGACGGGCAACAACAACATGACGGAGGCCTTCAGGGACAACGTCGTGCTCAACTACGTCGGCGCCCCGGTGCGCACGTTCACGGCGGCGCAGAAGAAGTCGATGCTCGCGCTCATCGGGCTCTTTGTCTTCAACATGAAGGAAGACCAGGGGCGTGTGCGCATGTCCGAGGTGGAAGCGCACATCGATTCCACCCACTTCGCGTGGGTGGGCGGGACGGGACCGAAGGACGTGTTCTACTTCCGGATCCAGAGCCCGGTGATCCTGATCGAGTTCGACCACCAGCGGCCGGCGGGACTACGCAATCTCTACCCGGCCAACGTGCCGTTCCGGGAGCACGTGCATGTAGTCGTGCGGACGCCGAACGGTGGCGACTACGGGAAGGACCTGCTGCGGCAGCACTACGAACAGCATCGGCATCCGCATTGAGACGGAGCGTGGGAGCGTGGGAGCGTGGGAGCGTGGGAGCGTGGCAGTGTGTGAGTTTGTGAGCGTGTGAACGAGTGAGTGTAGGGCGTCTCCCGAGAATGCCAGGTTCATGCGCAGTTCATGTTGGCACGAGCTTTGCGCCGCTGAACTCTTCGGACCGGAGAATGTGCCGTTCCCGCCGTCCCCCCGGCGACGAGCAAGGAGCCTGCTATGTCCTCTTCCCCCCGAACTGCGGTCGCAGCGTTGCTGAGCGCGCTCGCTGTCGTCGCCTGTACCGACGCGGCGCCCACGGCCACGAGTCTCGAGATCCCCATCGAGGCGTCCCTCGCCACCAGCGCCGCCGATCCGAGGCTCATGGCGCTGGCGGGCCAGAAGATCTTCGAGGACACCGACCTGTCGTTGCGCCGCAACCAGTCGTGCGCCACGTGCCACGACAGGGCCTTCGGTTTTTCGAGCCCGAACGCGCAGGAGAATGCGCATGGCGGCGTCCTGCCGGGTTCGATCCCAACGCGTTTCGGGAGTCGTCGTCCGCCAATGGCGGCGTATGCGGCGTTCAGCCCGGTCTTCGCTTACAACGCCGAGGATGACGTGTTCATCGGTGGCAACTTCTGGAACGGGCGCGCGACCGGGGCGCGGCTTGGCAACCCGGCCGCCGAGCAGGCGCTGGAGCCATTCCTCGATTCGACCGAGCAGGCGCTTCCGGACCTCGCGTGTGTTATGTGGCGCATCACGAAGGCGAAGTACGCGCCGCAGTACTACAACGCGTTCGGGACGGCGCTCAAGAAAGTGGAGTTCCCGGTGTCAACCTCAGCGATCTGCCAGACCGAGGGGGCGACGGTGCCGTTAGGCCCGAAGCAGCGTCAGCTGGCCATCGCCGAGTACGACAATGTCGGGCGCGCGCTGGCCGCGTTCGAGCAGTCCGAGATCGTGAGCCCGTTCAATTCCCGCTACGACGCGTGGCTCAACGGGCGGGGCAAGCTCAACGATGAGGAGCTCATCGGCCTCAAGCTGTACGAGGGGAAGGCCCAGTGCGCGCTCTGCCACCCGAACGCAGGGCAGAGGGCGCTGTTCACCGACTTCACGTACGACAACATCGGCACCCCGGGGAACGTGGAGAATCCGGCGTTCATCCGGAGCGGGTTCATCGACCAGGGCCTCGGTGGCACGCTCACCCGCGATGACCTTCGCGGCGCCCACAAGGTCCCGTCGCTCCGCAACACCGACAAGCGACCGCACCCACTGGCTCCGAAGGCGTTCATGCACAACGGCGTGTTCAAGACGCTCGAGCAGGTCGTGCACTTCTACAACACCCGCGACGTGCTCCCGGTGTGCCCGGCGGGTGTCGACTTCCGCGATCCTCGCTTTGGCCTCACGTGCTGGCCGGCGCCCGAAGTTGCGGAGAACGTCAACGTGGATGAACTGGGCAACCTCGGCCTCACGCCGAAGGAAGAAAAGGCCGTAGCCGCCTACATCCGGACGCTCAACGACAAGCAGTAGACGCGGGATTCGTGATTCGGTGATTCGGGATTCGGAGTGATGGGGAACGGATCACGCCACCAATCCCGAATCCCCAATCACCTTACTCCATCTCCAGGCGCTCGCACGCCAGCTCGACGTACTCGAACACGACGTCCTTGCCGCGGCCGTTCAGCGGGCCCCACTTGAGGCGCACGGGGCGCGCGCGGGAGAGCTTCCACGTCACGACGACCGAGGTGTGATCCTCGTTCAAGAGCTGGATGACGACGTTGCGTAGCGTGGCCTGGCCGTTGCGGACTTCATTGTACCACTGGTACAGCGCGAGCGAACCGATCACGCCCCGCTTGAGCACGATATTGCCGACGTGGTCGAGCCCATTCAGCTTGCGCACGTTGTTCTCGCGCTCATTGCCGTTCCGGTACTCGATCACGTCCATCCACATCTCGGGCAGGTTCACTTCCTCGAAGCCGCCGTCCGGACCCTCCTGGTTCCCGGTTCCGAGATCGACGAGAAAGTTGAAGTTCGTGTAGGGCCTATCCCTGAGGACTGCCATGGTCGCCCCTCCCCGTACGGGGTGTGGTGCTGCGTGAAGTGGTGGTTGAAGCCGCGGTGTCGTGTGGTGCGGGGCGGTGCACGAGGTAGCTCACATCTTCGTAGATCCCGAGGTCGTGCACGATGTGCCGCGTGTACCGGCGCTTTCGGGCGTCGCGCCACGAGACGGCGGCTGAAATGCGCCGCGGCTCCTTGCGCTGGAAGTAGTCGCTGCTGCGGTCGAGGAAGGTCTCGATGCGCCGCCGTGGCGCGAGGAACTCGATGCCGCGAAACAGTGGCAGGGCACTCGTCTCCTGCTCGCCGCCAAGCCCGCGGAATGCCGGATCGAAGCGGACGGTCACGTCGTAGGCCGCCGTGTCCGTTCCGTTGACGACTGCCACATGCAGGAGCCCGTGATCGAAGATGAAGTCCACAAAGACCTCGGGGCCTCCGGACTCGTCAGGCACTGAAGGGCCCCGCGTGGCACCGCGGGTCGCGGCGGCGGCCTGCTTTGCGGGTGTAGCCTTGCGACGGGGCATGTCCCTCCGTGATGGACCCACGCGAGCCAACGGCCGTTAACCTGTCACACCGGTCGCGGCGCCTCAAGCGGAGGGCATCCCGGCGACGCCGACACGTCGGCCAGGGGAAGCCGCACCACAAAGCGGGCCCCACCTCCCGGTGCGTCCTCGATCGCCACGCTTCCACCGTGCTGCTCCACGAGCCCACGCACCACCGAAAGTCCGATGCCGCTTCCGCCCGTGGTGCCAGGAGCCCGCCCGAGACGAACGAAGGGATCCCACACGAGCTTCCGGTCACCCGCACCGATGCCTGGACCCTGGTCGCTGACCGTGATGCGTGCGCTGCGACCGTCACGCTCGAGCTCGACGGAGACGACCTGGCCGCGCGGGCCGTACTTGATCGCGTTGTCGACCAGGTTGACGATCACCTGGCGCAACGCCCGCGGATCCACGACGCCGAAGATGCGCGACGGAGCGTCGGCGACGAGGCGCACCTCGCGCCGCGCCGCCGTGGGCAGGCAGCTCTCCACGACCTCTTCGATCAGTTCGCCCAGGTCGGTGCGCTCCATCTCGAGGCGCGCCTTGTCTGCGTCGAGGTGGGAGAAGAGCAGGATGTTCTCCACGAGATCACCCAGGCGTCGCGACTCCCGGCTCATCACGTCGAGCCAGCGGGCGCGCTCCTCCGGATTGCGTTCGCGGCCCAGGTACAGCGTCTCGGCGAACATGCGGATCTGCGCGAGCGGCGTGCGCAACTCGTGCGAGACCGACGCCACGAAGTCGCGTCGCGCGCGGACCAGCGAGCGTTCGCGCGTGAGGTGCAGCCACGCCGCCGCACCAAGCAGCAGGGAGAGCAGCGGAATGAGCACGTCGACGGGCACCTGGAGCCCGGGACCGAGCTGGAGGAACGGCAACTGCAGGTGGATCGTGGCGCGCTGCGCGGCGTTGAGTCGCGTGCGCAGGTGCGAAACGAGGCCCGGGTGCAGCGTGGCGCTCGCGAGAAAGCCGCCGGGCCGGTCGCGAGTGTCCATCGTGCCGGTCGGCGATGCGAGGAAGGCCGGACGTGACTGGAAGAAGCGTCGCTGGTCGCGATCGACGAGCGTGAGGGCCACGATCGTGTCCGAGCCCGTCGGATCGACAAACCATCGCCAGCCGATATCGACGAGTGATGGGGGGAGCAACTGCAGCGAGCGAATGGCGGCGTGCCCGACGACGTTCCATGTGGAGTCGGAGAGGCGCGCGGACGCACCGGTTCCCGTGAGACTCACGGGGGTCGCGGGGGTCGCTGTGCGCAGGCGATGCGCCTCGAGCTCGCCCCACGCGCGGTCGCTGAACAGGCGCGCCGCGAAGGACGCATAGTCCGCAATCGCCTGCTCGGTGGCGACGCGGTTGCCGCCGAGCGAACGCCGTAACTGCCACGACGTGAGGACCGAGAGGAGCGCGATCGACACGAGCACGATGGAGAAGGCGAGCCCACCCGCGGTGCGGCGAGCGGGTCCGCCGCGGCGCATGACGAGTCGTCGGACGCCGGTGGCATCGGTGGGGAACATGATGACGAAGCGCGCCCCGCCCCCCGGCGCCTCCCCTACCGCGACCGTGCCGCCATGATGCGCCACGAGGCCGCGTACTACCGCGAGCCCGATGCCGGTCCCCGCGAGCCCGCCGGCCGACGAGGCCACGCTTACGAACGCGTCCCAGATGCGGCCGCGCTGCCTCGCAGGAACGCCGGGCCCCTGGTCCGAGACGGTGATACGCGCGCGATCGCCGTCGCGCTCGAGCTCCACCGTGATGACCTGGCCATTCGGCCCGAACTTGAGGGCGTTGTCGAGCAGGTTCACGAGGACCTGCCGCATGGCGCGAGGATCGACGCGCGCCATGATGCGCGAGGGTGCCTCGGCGATCAGCCGCACGTCGCGGGCGCGCGCATCGTCCACCATGCCGTCCACGACGTCCTCGACCAGGGCGCCGAGGTCGACCAGCTCGCGCTCGAGGCGGGTGCGTTCGGCGTCGAGGTGCGAGAACAGGAGGATGTTCTCGACCATGCTGCCGAGTCGGCGCGACTCACGGCTCACGATGCCGAGCCATCGTCGTCGTTCGTCGGCGCTGGCCTCGCGGCCGAGCTGCATGGTTTCCGTGTAGAGGCGGACGGCAGCAAGCGGCGTGCGAAACTCGTGCGACACCGCCCCGACGAAGGCGCGACGCGCGCGCGCGATGCTGCGCTCGCGAAGGAGGAGCGCTGCCGCGACCAGCACGAGGATCGCGGCCAGCAGCGGAAAGAGCGACCCGACGGGCATCGATAGCGTGCGACGGGTCGATCCCCAGTCGGCGCTCACGATGAGGCTGCGTCGCGACGAGGAGAGTCGCTGGCGCAGCGTGGCCTGCAGGTTGGGGTGCAGCGTGGCCACGGCCCGAAAGGCGGTGGGGCCGTTCAGCTGGTTGAACTCGCCACTCGGCTCGCCGGGGAAGGTGCGGCTCGACGCGTACCCGACCTCTCCACGGATGTCGAACATCCGGATCGAGAAGAGCGTGTCGGTGCCGCCCGCGTCGATGCGATAGCGCCAGGAGGGATCGAGGAACGACGTGGGGAGGAGGGGGAGCTCGCGCATGACCTCGTCGCCCAGGCGCTGCCACATCTCGCGGCGACCGAAGGTGAAGCCATAGAGCGCGCCTTCGGTCGCCG
>JACMLI010000684.1 GCA_014379705.1 Gemmatimonadaceae bacterium | reverse complement strand
TGAAGCACTCCGCGAGCATCCGGAGCTCGTTCGCAAGTACCTCGGGTCGGTCGTTCCGTACAGCGACAACTTCTTCGCCGCGCTGAACAGTGCCGTCTTCTCCGACGGGTCGTTCGTGTACATCCCGAAGGGCGTTCGCTGCCCGGTCGAGTTGTCGACGTACTTCCGCATCAACGCCGCGGACACGGGCCAGTTCGAGCGGACGCTGATCGTCGCCGACGAGGGCTCTTACGTGAGCTACCTCGAGGGCTGCACCGCGCCCAAGCGGAGCGAGAACCAGCTCCACGCGGCGGTCGTCGAGCTCGTCGCGATGGACGACGCGACGATCAAGTACTCCACCGTGCAGAACTGGTACGCCGGCGACAAGGAGGGCGTGGGCGGCATCTACAACTTCGTCACCAAGCGCGGCAAGGCGTTCTCGAACAGCAAGATCTCGTGGACGCAGGTGGAGACGGGCTCGGCGATCACGTGGAAGTACCCAAGCGTGATCCTGCAGGGCGACAACTCCACCGGCGAGTTCTACTCCGTCGCCGTGGTGAACAACCACCAGCAGGCGGACACGGGCACGAAGATGATCCACATCGGCAAGAACACCAAGTCGAACATCGTCTCCAAGGGCATCTCGGCGGGCAAGGGCCAGAACTCGTACCGCGGCCAGGTGAAGGTCATGCCCCGCGCCGAGGGCGCGCGCAACTACACGCAGTGCGACTCGATGCTGATCGGGAACCAGTGTGGCGCGCACACGTTTCCCTACATCGAGGCGCAGAACAATTCTGCGATCATCGAGCACGAGGCCAGCACGTCGAAGATCGGCGAGGACCAGATCTTCTACCTCAAGCAGCGCGGCATGAGTGCCGAGCACGCGGTCTCGATGATCGTGAGCGGGTTCTGCAGGGAAGTGTTCAAGGAACTGCCGATGGAGTTCGCGCTGGAGGCACAGCAGCTGTTGGGCATCTCACTGGAAGGGTCTGTGGGTTAAGGGACTGAAGAATCACGGGAATCACGGGCAGTACGAGAGGCACGGGAAGCACGAGATGCACCGCTCTTCGTTCGCTCGCCGTTCGTGCCTCTCGTGCTTCCCGTGCTGCTCGTGATTCTCGTGACTCGTCTCCATTCAACTACTGCACTGAATAGCATGCTGAAAATCAAGGACCTGACGGCCACCGTTGGCGACAAGGAGATCTTGCGGGGCATCACCCTCACGGTCAACGCCGGCGAGGTGCACGCCATCATGGGGCCGAACGGTTCGGGCAAGAGCACGCTCGCCCAGGTGCTGGCCGGGCATCCCGGGTACGCCGTCACTGGTGGCACGGTGGAGTACGAGGGCAAGGACCTGCTCGACATGGAGCCCGAGGAGCGGGCGCACGCGGGCCTGTTCCTCGCGTTCCAGTATCCGGTGGAGATCCCCGGGGTCTCGAATGCCTACTTCCTGCGCACTGCGTACAACGAGATCCGCAAGGCCCGTGGCGCCGAGGAAGTGGATCCCATGGACTTCCTCGACATCATGACCGAGAAGCTGAAGATGGTCGAGATGGACGAGTCCATGTTGCAGCGGTCGGTGAACGCCGGTTTCTCCGGTGGCGAGAAGAAGCGCAACGAGATCCTCCAGATGGCGGTGCTGGAGCCACGTCTCGCCATCCTGGATGAGACGGACTCGGGCCTCGACATCGACGCGCTCCGCGTGGTGGCCGATGGCGTGAACAAGCTGCGACGCGAGGACAACGCGACAATCGTGGTGACGCACTATCAGCGCCTCCTCAATTACATCGTGCCGGACTTCGTGCACGTGCTGGCGGGCGGGCGGATCGTGAAGTCGGGCGGGAAGGAGCTCGCACACGAGCTGGAAGCAAAGGGATATGACTGGCTCGTGGAGCCGGCAGGGGTGTCCGCATGAGTGTGGAAGCACGAGAAGCACGGGAAGCACGCGAAGCACGGGAAGCACGCGTTGCCGTCTATCGACGGCAGTGGTCGGAGCCCATTGATGGGCCGGCGTGGTTGCGCGTGCTCCGGGCGGAGAGCATGGCGCGGTTCGAGGCGCACGGGTTTCCGACGCAGAAGAACGAAGACTGGCATTTCACGAATCCCGCGCCGATCCTGGAAGGCGCGTTCGGTGCCATGAAGCCGGCGCTCGGCACGCTCACGGCCGTGGATATTGCGGCGTTCAAGCTTTCCGAGAGCGACTGGCCGACCCTCGTCTTCGTGAACGGTCGTTATGCGCCGCACCTGAGCCGTGTGGATACGCTCCCGTCAGGGGTGCGCGTGATGAACCTCGCGAGTGCATTGCACGAGGAGCCGACCCTGCTCGAGCACTACCTGGGTCGCATCGCGTCGTTCGAGGGGCAGGCGTTCGCGTTCTCGTCACTCAACACCGCCCTCATGAAGGACGGTGCGTTCCTGCACGTGGCACGCGACACGAACGTCGAGACGCCGATCCAGCTGGTCTACGTCTCCGATGCGGGCGCCGAGGGCGGCGTGTCGTATCCCCGGAACCTGTTCGTGGTGGAGCGGAACGCCCTCGTGTCGGTGGTGGAGCAGTACGTCACGACCGATGACGCGCGCTATTTCACCGATTCGGTGACAGAGGCCGTGATCGGTGATGGGGCAACGCTGCGGCACTATCGCGTGCAACGCGAGGGCCGCCGCGCCTTCCACGTCGGGCACGTGGAGACCACGCAGGGCCGTGACTCGCACTACGTCTCGTTTTCGTTCGCCGCGGGAGGCTTGCTGTCGCGTACGAACGTCTACACGCGCCTGGCGGGCGAGGGGTGCGGCGCGACGCTCAACGGCCTGTACATGATCGACGGCGACCAGCTCTGCGACCACCAGACGCGGATCGAGCACGTCGCGCCGAACTGCTACTCGCGCGAAATGTACAAGGGCGTACTGGACGGGAGCTCGCATGGGGTGTTCAACGGGAAGGTGTACGTGCATCCCGAGGCGCAGAAGACGGATGGCAAGCAGACCAACAACACGCTGCTGCTCTCCGACCGGGCGCGGATCGACACCAAGCCGCAGCTCGAGATCTTTGCCGACGACGTCAAGTGCACGCACGGCGCGACGGTGGGGCAGATTGACGACCGGATGGCGTTCTACATGAAGAGCCGCGGGGTGGGAGCGGAGACGGCGCGCCAGCTGCTCACGTATGCCTTTGCGGCAGATGTACTCGAGACGATCGAGCTGGATGAGCTCAGGGAGAGTCTCGAGAAGGGGGCGTTGGAGCGGTTTACTTCGTAGGTCGGGTGGTCAGGTGGTCGGGTAGTCGGATGGTCGGGGGGCACGGAGATGCTGCATGCGTGACTCCCCATCGCTGGATGCGCCTCATACGTCACATCTCGTCACGATGACTTCGCCGTCTTCCGCCATCGCCCCGCTCGACACAGCGCGCATCCGCGCCGATTTCCCGATTCTGGGGACGCTCGCGCGCGGCAAGCCGCTGGTCTACCTCGACAATGCCGGCTCGAGCCAGAAGCCCCGGCAGGTCATCGAGGCCATCACGCGGTACTACGAAAGCGAAAACGCCAACATCCACCGCGGGGTGCATTACCTCAGCGAGCGGGCGTCCGAGCTCTATGAGGGGACCCGCGAGGGGGCCCGGCGGTTCTTCAATGCGCGACGCGCACACGAGATCATCTTCACGCGCGGCACCACCGAGGGGATGAACCTGGTGGGGGCGGGGTTCGCCCAGGCGATCCTCAAGCCCGGCGACGAGGTCATCGTCTCGACGATGGACCACCACTCGGTGATCGTGCCGTGGCAGCAGGCGTGCATCCGGAGCGGGGCGAAGATCGTGGCCGTGCCGGTGACGCCCGAGGGAGAGCTCGACATCGAGGCCTATGTGCGACTGCTCAACGAGCGCACGAAGATGGTCGCGCTCACCTGGGTCTCCAACGCGCTCGGCACGATCAATCCGGTGCGCCGGATCATCGAGGAGGCGCACGCGCGCGGCGCCGCCGTGATGCTCGACGGGGCACAGGCGGCGCCGCATCTCGCTGTCGACGTGCAGGCCGTGGATTGCGACTTCTTTGTCTGTTCCGGGCACAAGATGTTGGGACCGACTGGGGTCGGGGTGCTGTATGGCAAGGAAACGTGGCTCGACCGGCTCCCGCCATACCAGACCGGGGGCGGGATGATCGACATGGTCACCATCGAGCAGAGCACGTGGGCTCGGTTACCGGCCAAGTTCGAGGCCGGAACGCCCGACATCGCGGCCGTGGTGGGCTTTCAGGCCGCGCTTGACTACCTGGAGGCGGTTGGCCTCGACGCGGTCGCCGCCCACGAGCACGAGCTGGTCTCCTACGCAACGGAACGGGTCGCCGAGGTGCCGGGACTCCGCGTGATTGGGACGACGCCGAACAAGGCCGGGGTCCTGAGCCTCGTCATGGAAGGGGCGCATCCGCACGACATCGGGACGATCCTCGACCAGGAGGGCGTCGCGGTGCGGGCCGGGCATCATTGCTGTCAGCCCCTCATGCGGCACTACGGCCTGTCGTCGACGGCGCGGGCGTCGTTTTACCTGTACAACACCCGCGAGGAGGTGGATGTCCTCGTGGGAGCATTGCACAAGGTCAGGGAGATCTTTTCGTAACCATGACGAGAACAACCAGGGCGAATTACGGGAATCACGAGAAGCACGGGTAGCACGAGAGGCACGAGCTTTAACGCGTGCTTCTCCTGCTTCACGTACTGCTCCTGATTCTCGTAATTCCCGCAGTTCTAGAAGGCGTGGAAGGGCAACACGGGGCTCCGGCCATCGCCGGAGCGACGAGAAGGGAGCAACGAGAAGGGGAGCTGACGTGGACCTCGGAGCGCTCTATCAGGACGTGATCCTCGAGCACAATCGCTCGCCGAAGAACTTCGGCGAGCTGAAGGAGTCGTCGGGAACGGCGCACGGGCGGAATCCGATGTGCGGTGACGAGGTCACGATCTGGCTCAGGGTCGACGGCGATGTCGTTCAGGACGTGTCGTTCGTCGGGAGCGGGTGCGCCATCTCCAAGGCGTCGGCGTCGATGATGACGCAGGCCGTGAAGGGGAAGACGCGGGGCGAGGCGACGAAGCTGTTCGAGGCGTTCCACGGCATGGTCACTGGCCACCCCATGGACGAAGCAACGCTCGGCAAGCTCAAGGTCTTTTCGGGCGTCTCGAGGTTCCCGACTCGGGTGAAATGCGCCTCACTGGCGTGGCATGCAATGAAGGAAGCGCTCGAATCCCCCGCGGCTACGCGTGCAGATTCCGCTCGCTAGCATTCCCGATCAGGGCCTGCTCCCGGTAAAGCTGCCATCCGGAGACCGTCTGGTGCTGGTCCGGCGCGGGAACGTGGTCACCGCGCTCGAGGACGAATGCACGCACCAGGCGATGCCTCTTTCCGCCGGCGAACTGCTGCCTGACGGGATCATCGAATGTCCCTGGCATGGCGCGCGTTTCCGCTGTGAAAACGGCGCGTGCGTTCAGGGGCCGGCGACGGATCCTGTCGCTACCTGGGCCGTGACCGTTGCGGGCGACCAGGTCGTGATAGGCGCTCGCCAGCCGACGACGTGAGCGTGGTGCGCGTGCTCAGGAGCTGGCGGAGGCGATAGTGGAGGCTGGCCGGGCGACGGACGCCCTGCGTGGCCCTCCAGTGCGCGTTGTGAGTCCTGTTGGCGTCCATATATCACTCCTCTAGCATCTTTCGGGCCAAAGCGGGCCGGGCGGGCACACGCACACTCCCGCGTGTGCCCCCCGCGACCTTCCGCTTCGCTCCCGCGGTGCCCCTGCCCGAGCATCCGCGGGAACATCGTGGCGCGTTCGACCGGAGCTTCCCCAACCACCTGCTCCGCCCCACACGGAACGCGCACTCACAGCCGGCGCGCCACGACTCCTGCATTCGTGATCCGGGAGTGGGGACGCCTCGCCCCCCGTCCTCCCCTTATTCCCCAACCCAACCCAACCCCACCCCACTTACCCGGACCCTTCCCTTCATCAGGCGGTCGCGAGATGTGCGCCGAACGCCTCTCCTCCAACAGCCTGGCCCCAGGACTCCATCGGGGGCACCGTCGCAGTCCGCAGCGGACGAACCCCGCGCGTCGATCGTTCAAAGAAGCCGGACCGCCGAAGCGACGCCTCGAGGACCCACTCCCATCCATACCGGTTGTGGAACTCGCGCTCTGCGACGCCCAGCAAGTCGCGCATCGTGCCGCGCAGCTCAACCGAGCTCTCGTCCTCGGACGACATCGTGCGGTTGAGGAGCGAGCGATCGGCGGCGAGTTCGGCTAGCATCGCGGCGCGCTGCCATTCCAGTGCGCTCCATTCCCCGAGCTGGCGCATCTGCTCACGTACAGCGTAGGGAAGGAACCCGGCCTCATTCCGCTTGAACACGGGACGCGAGAACAGGTCGGAGAGCGTGCGAGCCATGGCTGGCACCCGCGCCCGCCGGACGATCCAGTCGACGAGGTCACTCGGCGTGGGCCGCGGGCGCGACGACACCGCCTTGAGGATCCCCGACGCGCCGTCTCCTTCATCGAGCCCGAAGACGACGCAAGTGCGCGGCAGCCTTCGCTGGGAGCGCATGCCGGACTCCGTGTCTGCCAGAAGGCAGAGCGGGCACCAGGGCGCCTGATCCATCTGGCCCTTCACGTCGTTGGTCGTCGGTCGATCGACTACTGCGTCGAGCAGCGCGACGGAACCGAGCGCCGGCGGCTGGTCCATCAGCCGGCGTGCCATGGTGTATGGCGGCTCGAGAATGAACAACGACGTGGGCTTCATGGAACACATGATAGGAGTGCACGGAAAGGCTGTATACTCGTACAAATACGAGCGGTGAGCCTCTGTTTTCTCACGAGCCTGTCACGCAAGCGCGACGAAGGAAGGAGGGTCAGACTCGAGTTCCGAGAAGTCGAGTTTGTCCCCACAGCTCCCCACTTCTAAAAGCGTGAAATCGGGCGCGGAACGGTCACGCGCGTCGATCTGGCTGGTAGAGCCCAGGTGGGGGCACGAGAATCACGAGCAGCACGAGAAGCACGGGAGGCATGAGACGGTCCGCCGCGATGGCGGTGCCTCCCCTGCCTCCCGTGCTTCGCGTGCTTCTCGTGATTCCCGTGATTCCGCTCCGGAGGGGCTCGTCCGTTTCTCAGGCGAACTCCCTCTGTACTTCAAAGAGCGTCAGCTTGGCTTTTCAGGTCATGCCCGCGGCTGTTCCGGCTCGACCGACACCACCGGATCGACCGGGGAGTCGCCTTCGGAAACGCGCATCATGATCGCGAAGCGCATGAGACCCCACTCGGTGGTGATACCGAGGGCCTTCCGGATGCTGGCGCGGTGGAATTCCACTGTGCGGGGGCTCACGCCCAGGTCATCGGCAATGTCCTGCGTGGACTTGCCGTCGCCGATGAGACGCAGGATCTGGCGATGCCGCGGCGTGAGGCGGTCGAGGGCCGGGTGTTCGACCGCGGCGCCGTCACGGAAGGACCGGCGCGGAATGCGAGGAGAGATGAACGGCTTGGCTGAAGTCAGCACGTGGTCGATCGCCGTGTTGAGCTCCTCGGCCGACGACTCCTTGGGAATGAAGCCGTGGGCG
>JACMLI010000683.1 GCA_014379705.1 Gemmatimonadaceae bacterium | reverse complement strand
TGCCACAGGGGCGGCCTGCGCGAGCACGGCCACCACCAGCAGCGCCGCCGCGTCGGCGAGCGCGTCGCACGAGGGGTCGTGGACCTCTCGTGCCTCGCTGCGGGTCCCCGCCGCGAGCTCGAGGTGCAGCGTATATCCGTGGCGTTCGTCGCGGACGATCGTCGCGTCGACGTCGACCTCGCCGGTCGTCGGCACGCGTCCGAGGCGGTGGTAGATCCTCGCCGCCACGCTCGCACGCTCGGGGCACTCTGGCGGAGCCGTCCAGGCGATCGCGTCGGTGTCGGGCGCCGGCGTGTCCGTGGGCGCCGCCGCCATCGCGCCGATCGACCACGCGAGGACCGGGAGTCCGACCATCGCGGCCACCGTATCACGCCACCCTGGACACGATCCCGCGGATCGGCCTCGTGATCACCGCGAGGCCGCGGCGCACGACCTCCCGTCGCTCGCCTGCGCATCCTCCACCGCCGCCCCGTCGTCTCCGGCACCAAGCCCGGCCCGTCCGTCGGTTCGGCTTCGACCACCCGCCACATCCGCCACAGGTGCCGCGCCACAAAGCCCGGAAGTACCACCTCGGGCTTGTGCCGCCCTCCCGGGCGGTCGCGCGCGGGCCGAAGCCGAAGCCGAAGCCGCAGCTGCGTGGGCTTGGTCGTGCCCACAGGACCGTTTCGTGGGTGGGACCGTCGGTTTTGACCGCCGAGCTGGGCGCCGCGCGTATGCGATGTTTACGGACTCACCGTGACACCGACTATCGACGAATGGTCCATAAAGTCGAGCCATTTGGGGGCTACGTCCGACAGCCGCTGGAGGCGCCCGCGCGCCCGGCCGCGAACGAAACGATCCGCCGCGCCTCGAATCGGCCTTGCGCTGTGCCGGGGGCTCGGCTAGAAGTGAAATGGTAGAGTGATGTCATCGTGGCAAGACCCGACAGGTCAAGCCGCGAGATCGCGGCGCCAAAACCGCGATTGCGATCGTGCTGCGCATCAAGGTATCGAACAGGAGGTATCCATGAAGGTCAAGACGAAGCTCAAGGCAGGCCCCAAGGGAAGCGAGGCGACGTGAACGACCGGCCGTCCGGTCCACGGCGGGCGCATGGCCGCGGACTGGACCGGAGACGTTCGTGGTGTGGTCGCGCGGCCCGTCTGCGCTCTCGCTGGGGAGGAGGAGTTGTGTGAAGGTCAAGACGAAGCTCAAGGCAGGCCCCAAAGGGGATGAAGCCACGTAAAGAAGGTGTGGATGAAAGTAGGAGTGATTACATTGAGCACAGATATCGACGAAGAGAGGTATCCATGAAGGTCAAGACGAAAATCAAGGCCGGGCCCAGAGGGGACCCGGACACCTAAAGGCGTGGCCACACTCGGCCCGCCCGCGAAACTCGAGCTGGGCCACATGCTCGCCGGCGGCTGCCTGTTCGCGGCGGCCGCCCTCGACGACCAGCGCCGCGCGCAGGCCGTCGCGCTGGTCGACCGCTTCTTCGACATCGCCTGCGAAGTCGCGGTCCCACCGGCTGGCATGACGCTTGCTATGGGGCATCATGGCCAGCCGAACGCGTGCACTCGTCCCTCTGTTCACCCCGGTCACCGCCGCCGCCGACACGCTGGGGATGAGCTCCGGTGGCGTGGACACCGAGCCGACCGGTGGGCAGGTGTTCCCGATGCCTCAGGAGCCGGACGCTCGCCATCGTCGATCCTGCGGTGTTGCCCGGCTGGATCGTGCATGGCAGGGCACCGAGACGTGGATCCGGCTGCTCGCCGAGGCCTTCGAGTACTTCGGAGGCGTGCCGGCGGTGGTCGTGCCGGACAATCTCAAGGCAGCGGTGATCCGCGCCGCGTTCGCCATCGACGACAAGTCCGTGCTCAACCGCAGGTACCGCGAGTTGGCCCGCCACCACGGCTTCAAGATCGACCCGACGCCACCGTACACGCCCAAACAAGGGCAAGGTCGAGTCGGCGGTGAAGTACGTCAAGCATAACTTCATGCGCGCACGTAGACCTCGCTCGTAGTCCGTCTTATCCTTCAGGCTCGGGGAGATCGCGGTAGCCTCGCTTGCGGCGAGGCAACCGCGTCCACTGGTCCTCACCAGCGGAGAATGCCGGCCGCTGCGAGCGTCTCGCTGCGGCCGGTTCGTGTCGCCGTCGGGTCAGACGGAACGGAGCCGCAGAGGACTCGCGCGCCGCATCAGTGCTCATCGGCGTGCCCAGGACCCGCTCGTAAGCCGACCTTCACCTTCATGCACACCTCCTATTCACGTCACTCAGGCGATGGCCCCGTCGATCACCCGTCCCAGGGCCGACGACCGCCAGCACATTTACTCGTTAGATCGAAGTGAGCTTGCCGCCTGCCTTGATCTTGCTCTTGACTTTCATGACACACCTCCTTCCCTGGGGCGCACGAGCCCCCGAGCGAGCACCATCGTCGCGCGCACGCAATCCATTGAAACTCTCCGATCGCGGCGTGAACGCCGAATCAGATCGTGGAGATCTTGCCGCCAGCCTTGATCTTGCTCTTGACCTTCATCATCCACCTCCCTTCGTGCGATCCGGACCCTACGTCCGATTGAATATCCGTGTACCGGCCGCCTGACTTGATCTTGGTCGTACCACCACAACCAGCGGTTGATGGCTCCTCGCGTTACGGGGGCCGCGGTCAGCGCAGTGACCGGGCCCCATCGATGTACCCGAGTTCTAGTGGCCGTCCGAATGTGCGGGGCCTGCTCGAAGTGCGGTCTTGATTCGCATCGAAAACCTCCGTGACTGTCGCTGTGTCTGTCAGCGTTCGAGGGACATTGTGGGGACGTGAACACGCGCGACTAAACGACGATCGATCACAACGCCCTTTGATCGAGGTTACACTGAATGCGGCGCATGTCAACGGCCATGGCATCGGTTGAGCGAGCAAATGAGTGTGGAGCCTCGAGGTCCGCGGCCCACACAAACCTTCACATTCATCTCACGATACCCCAGTCGGACGCCGAACGACATCCTCCATCCAGTACTCGCCCGCACGCTTTGTCGTTTCCGCGTATCTGCGGTACTCATTGCTCGCGCCGCCCGCCGTTTCGCGCGCGTTACGTATCCGCGAGCGCTCGCGCGGGACGATTGCGGGGGGTGCAGGTGGCGGTCGCGTTCCTCGGTGCGTGGCCGGCGTGGCCGGTGCTCGCGCGGGTCACCCTGATCGAAACCAGCGAGACGGAGTCACGCGCGCCGCCGTCCCCGGCTCCAGCGCGCCGCCGCCAGCGTCCACG
>JACMLI010000682.1 GCA_014379705.1 Gemmatimonadaceae bacterium | reverse complement strand
GCAAATCGTCAGCAGCGCCCTGGGCGCGCGAAGCAGGAGAAAGCGTTGCAGTACGATCTGGCGAGGCCCGGATAAGAGAGGGCGGAACGCTAAGAGATAGAAAGGGGTCTCGCGAGGGCGGCGAAGCCAGCCCCCTCCGCGCTTGAACGCTCGAACGCTCGCACGCACACCCGCTTACCCGGCCCGCCCGCCTGCCCGCCTGCCCCTTGAATATTCCCTCAAGAGAATATACGATTGCCCATGCAGACCATTTTCGCCGCGCTCGCCGAGCCCCAACGACTCCGCATCGTCGACCTGCTCCGCCGTGGACCGCGCGCCGTCGGCGAGATCCAGGGCGCGCTGCGTTTGCGACAGCCTCAGGTCTCCAAGCACCTCAAGGTGCTGCAGGGGGCCGGCATGGTGGCCGTGCGCCGGGACGCGCAGCGGCGCATCTACGCACTGCGACCGCAGCCGCTCGCCGTGCTCGACGAATGGCTCGAACCCTACCGCCGGTACTGGAACACCCGGCTCGATGCGCTCGAGGCGCATCTCGATACCACGGCAGACCAACCCAGAACGCGACGGAGCACCAAACGCGCATGACCGGAACCCTGCATCACGAGGATGGACGACACACCCTGCGATTCGAGCGACGCATCGCGCACCCCATCGAGCGCGTGTGGTGCGCCATCACCGAGCCCGAAGGACTCGCCGCGTGGTTTCCCGCCGCCATGCATGGCGAGCGACGCGCTGGCGCCGAGCTCACCTTCGCATTCCCGGATGAGCAGTACCCGACGCGCGGCGGGCGCATGCTCACGTTCGATCCGCCCCACACCCTGGAGTTCGACTGGAATGGGGATCTTCTCCGCTTCGAACTCCAGCCCCACGGTGCCGGCACGAGCCTCGTGTTTACACACACATTCGCTGACGTGGGCAAGTCTGCGCGCGATGCGTCGGGCTGGACCTGGTGCCTCGATGCCCTCGACGCACACCTGGGTGGCAGGGCAGCACCGGATCTCGCCCCCGAATACTTCGAACGACTCTTCGCGAAGTATACGCAGGCGTTCGGCCCCGAGGCCTCGACGAAGCGGGAACCCGAGGAAGACTAGCAACGCAAAACAGGGCACCCCTCCCGGAGCTCCCTGTGGTCGTCCACCTCGTCCACCACCACCCGTCCATCCCGTCCACCCCGTCCACCCGCTATGGAGTAACCTTCGGCTTCGGCTCGAGCTTCGCCGCCCACAACCCGGAATTGAAGTCGGTGAACAGCACCTGGCCCTTCCACGGCATCGCGTTCATCACGAACGGCGCGTTCGCGGTGTGCCCCTTGGGGTCATACGACTTGAACACCGCGATCTCGCGACGCTGCTCGGCGATGTTGCCTAACAACTCGCCCGACACGTCGACCACGCGGACTCCCCCATCGTAGTACGCCTGGTACAGCACGTCGTCCTCGACGATGATGTCGTGCGAGCCGTAGTCCTCGAGGTGGTAGCGCCCGACCTTCTTCATGTTCATCGGGTCGGTCGCGTCGACGATGTGCACGTACCCGCCCGAGGTCTGCGCCACGCCCCCTGCCGTGCCTAACGTGGCACGGTAGTTCGTGCCTTCCCACACCCGGCCCTGTCGGCTCATCTCCTCGTCGCCCAGGAACAGGTACGTCTTGCCGGTGGCCTTCTGGAAGTAGGGGTAGATCTCGTGTCCCGACGCGATCGGGAAGACGTTGACGAGCTTGGGGTTCTGCGGCGTGCCGCCGTACTTGCCGTTGCCGACATCGACGATCACCGCGCCGATGCCGCCCTGCGCCGAATACGCGATGCCGTTGTTGACCCACAGGTCGTGGATGCGCGCGCCGGGGTACCGGTACTCGCCCACGCGCTTCGGCTTCGTGATGTCCTTCACGTCGATGATGATGTACTTCTGGCCGCCGGAGATCGCGTAGAGGTAGTCGTTTGTCGCGAAGGCGTTATGCACGCCACCGGTGAGGTCCTCATCGAACGTCGACGCGATCTTCGGATGCGCCGGGTTGGCAAGGTCGAGGATCACGACGCCGTTCACGCGGTTCGACGCGCCCTCGCGCGTGAGCACGCCGTAGCGCCCATCCGGCGACACCGTCACGTCGTTGATCGTGCGCGCGTCGATGCGGATCGAGTCCGTCTTCACGATGTTGTTCATGTCCGTGATGTCGAACACGAGCGCGTACCCGTCGCCGCCCCACGTGCCGACCAGGCAATAGTCGCGGCCATCCTTGCCGGTCCAGGGCCAGAGGTCGGATGTCGCCGTGGTGTTCACCACGCCACGGCCGGTGACGGTGATGCGACGCTTCACGTCGCGCGGCTTTACATCCAGCACGGTGCGGGCGAAGGCGCTGCCCACCTGCGCCTGCAGCGTGTACTGACCCGGCGCGTTCGCCGCAAAGAGCGACGTGCCGTCCGGCGCGCGGTCGACGATGCCGGGGCCCCCGGGCGCCGCCGTCGTGTCATCGGGCTGGTATTGGTACGTCCAGCTCACCTTGGCGTCCGACACGGGCTGGCCATTGGCGCGCCTCGCGACCGCGTTGAGGTGCACCACGTCCCCCGTGCTCACCGTCGTTTCCTTCACGTCGAGCGTGATGGCCGCGACCGGGTTGGCCTGCACGCGATACTCCTTGCGTGCCGTCGCGCCCTCGGCTTCGGCGGTGATCACCACCGGTCCCGGCTTGATGGCACTCACGTTCCCGAACCGGTCCACCGATGCCACCGACGCGTCCGACGATTTCCAGTTCACGCGCAGGTCCAGCCGCGCGCTGTTGTCCGCATGCGCGCCCTTCACGCTGTGCGCGAGCATGGTGCCGACGTAGAGCGCCCCAGGCTCGGGAATGATCTCGAGCTTGGCGAGGTTGGGATTGGTCACGAGGACCGGGACTTCGACGGTGACCGGCGTTGTGCCGCGGGCCGCCGAGGTCACGATGGCGGTGAATGACCCCGCCCTGAGCGCCGTGAGCTTGCCGTCGGCGATCCGGATCGAGCCGCGGGGGCCGCTCGCGCGGATGGACGGGTTCGCGATTTCTTTCCCCTGCGCATCGAACGCCGTGATCTTGAGGGGGACCGTCTGGCCCGCCTGCATCGTGACCCGCGTGGGTTCCACGACGATGCGCGTGACGTCCTGCGCATCAACACTCGCCGCCGCCACCATGGAGGCGACGGACAGGACTCGGGTGAGCTGTCGTCCAACGTTCATGTGCTGATCCTCTGGGAAATCCGACGCTTGCCGCCTCCGTCCGCGCCTGCCGCAGGAGGGCTCTGAGCCCGTGATGATGGGGGGCGGGCCGGGGAGTCGCAAGAAATTGGCGCCGGGCCAAAGCCCGGCCTCCAACCGTCGCGAGAGCCGCCCTGTCGGTATCCGGCCGCCCGCGAAAACGTCATTCAAACCACTTCCGGGACGCGGTTGTCTGATATCTGTCCTCAACAGATATCGCATGCCCCCCGGCTCCAGCGACCCCGGTCGATTCCTTCCGCTCACTCCGCTGGACTTCCAGGTCCTGACGCTGCTCGCCTCGCGTGAGCTCCACGGCTACGGGATCGTGCAGTCCGCCGGGGAAGCCTTTCCAGGACAACCGTCCCTCGACCTCGGCTCGCTCTACCGGATCATCAGCCGGATGCTCGCGGAACGCCTCATCCATGAAGTGAAGGCGCCCGGCGATGCCCCCGCGGACAAGCGCGTGCGCCGCTACTACGCCGTCACCAACCTTGGCCGTGCCGTCGCCCGCGCCGAAGCGGCCAGGTTGAGAGCCCTCCTCGCCAGTCCCGCGACGCTCATCCTGCTCGAATCACCGCGATGAAAGCCCTTGGGTCTCGTGTTGTCGCCGCGCTGGTCTCGGCGTTTCCATCGCCGTTTCGCGAGCGCTTCGGCGCCGAGATGCTCGCCACCTACCTCGACCAGCGGGACTCGATCGCGGCTGGAGGGAACCCTCACCTCGACCTGTGGCGCCACGACGCGCGCACGGTCGTGTCCCTCTTCCGCGCGCTGCACGCGGAGCGGCGCGCGACATCGATTCGGATCCACGCCATCAACTCCCGTTCCACCCACCGTGCCGATCCCATGAGCGACTTTCTCTTCGACCTCCGGCTCACCTTCCGTTCCCTGCGCACGCGTCCCGGGTTCGCTGCACTCGCCATCCTCACGCTCGCGCTGGGCATCGGGGCCAACACCGCCGTCTTCTCGGTGCTCAACAGCGTGATCCTCTCCCCTCTCCCCTATGCCGAACCCGGCCAGCTCGTCAGGCTGTATTCGGCCGAGCTCAGGACGCTTGCCGACAAGAACTACCACTCGGCGCCGGACATCGTCGACATCCGCGACCAGGTGAGCGCCTTCGCGTCGGTCGCGATCATGGGCAACTATCGTGAGCAGGGTGCCGACATCACGACGAGCGACGGGCATCCCGAGCGCGTGCGCGTGCTGCCGGTCGGCGCCGACTACTTCCGCACGTTCGGTGCGACGCCGCTGCTCGGCGCGACGTTCACGCGCGATGACGAGCGGCCCGGCGTCCGCAAGGTCGTCATCAGCCATGCGTTGTGGCAGTCGTTCGCCGCCGGCAATCGCAATGTCATCGGGCGCACCGTCACGTTCAACGGCGATTCATACGAGGTGGTCGGCGTCATGCGTCCAACGTTCAGTGACCTGAACGGCAGCGACGTGGCGGCGTGGATCCCGCTCAACCTGGCGCCTGGTGAGAACTCGCGCGGCAACCACTACCTGTCCGCGGTCGCTCGCCTGCGTGACGGCGTCACGATGGCACAGGCGCGGACGCAGCTGGAGCCGCTGATGCGTCGCATCGACGAACAGTTTTCCGAGCAGGGCTACTACCGCGCGGTGAATGTCGTGGCCCTGCATGACGACGTCGTCGGCTCATCGTCGTCTGCCGTGTACATCCTGATGGGTGCCGCGGGACTCGTCCTGCTCATTGCGTGCCTCAACGTCGCGAACCTCTTCCTCGCACGCAGCGTTGCGCAGACGCGCGAGACGGCGATCCGTTCCGCCCTCGGTGCGGGTCGCTCGCGTCTCATCGGCGCTCGACTCTCGGAGAGCCTGCTCATTGCACTCATTGGGGGCCTCGTGGGATCGGTCACGGCCTACGGGGGAGTGAAGGCGCTGCTCGCCCTCAGTCCCGAGTCGCTCGCGCGCGCCGAGCAACTGCACTTCGATCCGGTGCTGCTCGGTTTCGCGCTCGGCATTACGGTGCTTACGGGCGTGCTCTTTGGGGCCGCGCCGGCGGTGCGGGCATCACGCGCCGATCCGCAGGACGCCCTGCACGACGCATCGCGCGGGAACACGTCGGGACGCGGCAGCCGGCACGTGCGCAGCTTGCTCGTGGCGAGCCAGGTCTCGGTGGCGCTGGTGCTCCTCGTCGGCGCCGGGCTGCTGATCCAGGCGTTTGCCGCCCAGCTGCGTCGCGATCCCGGCTTCGATCCGTCGAACGTGATGACCTTCGAAGTCAACCTGCCGAACGCGCGCTACGACTCGGCGTCGCGCCGCGTGCTCCTGCACGAGGCCCTGCAGGCGAAGTTGCGCGCCCTTCCCGGTGTCACGAACGTGGGCGCCACGTCGTGGCTGCCGACCAACGGGATGTACCACAGCTGGGGCTTCTCCTACCTCGACGCCCAGGGCGCGAGGCAGCGCACGCAGGGGCAGGTCCGCGTCGTCGACGGTGACTACCTGGCCACGTTAGGCATCCCGCTGATCGCCGGCCGCACCTTCGGGTCAGGGGACCAGTTGGCGGCGCCGGGGGCGGCCCTCATCTCGCAGTCGCTCTCCAGGGCCGCGTTCGCGGAGCGCGACCCGTTGGGCCAGCAGTTCCGTACAGGCGGACGCGACTTCACCGTGGTCGGCGTCATCGCCGACGTGGCCTCGGACGCATCGTGGGCGACCGCGCCGCTCGTCCTGTTGAGCCACGACCAGTTCGCGGACGATCGCAACTGGGTGCTCACCTACGTCGTCAAGTCGACGCTTGCCGATGACCAGGTGGTGCAGCGGGCGCGTGCCACCCTCGCGGAGGTCGACCCGGCGCTCGTGCTCTTTCGTCCGCAGGCGATGGAAGCGGTGATGGCGCGCCATCTCGCGCGCGATCGTTTCGTGCTCGTCCTGATGCTCATCTTCGGCGCCGTGGCCCTCTCGCTCGCCGCGGTGGGCGTGTATGGCGTGCTCTCGTACCTTGTCACGCAACGCCATCACGAGATCGGCGTGCGCATGGCGTTAGGCGCACAGCCGGGCCAGGTGCGCGCCATCGTGATGCGGCAGGGACTGGTGGTGGCCGGCGTCGGCGTCGTGATCGGCGTCGCGGGAGCGGCGGCCCTCGGCGGCGTGCTGCAATCGCTGGCGCAAGGCGTGCAGGCGCGCGATCCACTCGTTTTCGCTGGCGCCACGTTGGTGCTGGGCGTCGCCGTCGTCCTCGCCGGATATCTCCCGACGCGCCGTGCGACGCGGGTGAGCCCCCTGGAGGCATTGCGGAACGATTGAGTGCAAGAACGGCGACTACGGCACGGTACGCATGCTCGCCAAGAGGTGGCATGTTCGGTTCAGGGGGTCGGCGCCCCTGTTGCCGGGACCGGTGCTTCCGTCGGCTACTTCGACTGACGGCGTCTACGTCACTTGACGGATACTCCCGGGCGCCAAAGAGCGGCAGCTTGCAGGTGAGGCGGTCGCCCGATCGTCCCGGACGCCGGACCACCGAGGACTCTCATGCCATGTCGCCCTTCCGTCACCCGTGTCCTGACCGTGGCGCTCCTCTCGACGTCAGCCGTGGCCTGTTCCGTCAAGGACGTGCTCCAGCCGAATCGCAGGCACCAGAACCACGTCGCGACCAACGTCACCGAGGTCAACGGTTCCGGCATCGGGGGGAACCATGGCGGAACGTACACTGATGGTGACGCACGCGTCACGCTCTCCGGTTACATCATTCCGGTTGTCATCGGACACGCATACATCGGGCACGTACACCAGGGGACCTGCGCCGCGATCGGCATTGAGGTGCAGACCCTCCCGGTGTCGGTGGGGCGCGCCGCAGACCCCTTTGCGCCTAACGCTCCGGCGGAGTTCGAGACCCTGGTCGCGAATGCGGTCCAGGGCCTTGTCGTCGACTTCCACACGACGATCAACGGTGTCGACCGACGGGTGGCGTGCGGCTCGATGACGTCACGTCAGGCGTAGCCGGCAGACACTCCTGTGCTAGGCCCGCCGTCGCGCCTTCTGCTTCGGGACGTTCACCTTCCGGACCCTGGTCGGCGCACCACGACTTGCCTTCCTCGCCGCCGGCTCCACGAGCTTCCAGAACTGCCCTTCCCCGATGATACGCACCTCGTGACCACGGGCCGCGAGGCGTCGTACGTCCATCAGTTTCGTGCCCCCCACCTTGCCCGCGACCTGCAACGCGTTGGGACGCCCGCGCACGAGCACGTCGGTGGACTGACCCGGCCGCGATTGCACGAGCGCGCCGGCCTTCCGCGCCGCAGCGATCGCCTCCGCGCGTGGGCGCTTGAGGAATCCCGTGAACGCCAGGCTCATGCCCTTCAGTGACTTGATCCGACCGCTCGCCAGCGCCTTCGGGCGTTGCCGCAGCGCCGTGATCAGTTCTCCGGCGGCTTCATATCGTTTGCCGCGCGCGCCCAGGCAGCGGTGGATCACTTCCTTGAGTTCGTCGCTGCACGGGAGCCCGCGCACGTCGCGGCTGCCCATCGGGCTCCGGATGTCCCCGCGCAAGAGCATGGCCGCGAGCTGGCCCACCTGGTAGATGTCGTCGCGCTGCTGCCACTTTCGACGCTTCCCCCAGGCAATCTCGCTCGGCGCGTTGAACACGTTGAACGCGTCCGCCGTGACGCCGTGACGATTGAGCTGGTGCGTGGCAATGCCGAAGTCGCCCAGCTTGAGCTGCTCGTTCTCGCACACGAACACGTTGAACGGCGTGAGGTCGCGATGCAGCGCCTGGCCGCGATGCAGGGCATCGAGGGCACGCAGGATGCCCGCGATCTCCTTGCGCACGACCCGTTCCGGCTGCCCGCCCTTCTTCGCGAGCCACGCCCCGAGGTCCCCATGTACGGCGTACTCCATCGCGAGGCAATAGCGCACGTGCGTGCCTTCGATGGCCACAAAGCGATCGTAGACCTTGAGGGCGCGCGGCTCGCGACTGAGGAGTTGCGCGAAGTACGCCTCGCGGAGCCACCCCGAGATGTGGTCGCTGATCTTGATGCAGATCTGCGCGGGCGAATCGACGATGGGCACGGGCGTCGCGAGGTACACCTCGCCGAACCCGCCCTTGCCGATGAGCCGGTCCAGGCGATACGTCCGCCCTGTTTCGGAACTCGTGATCGTTGGGGCCGCCGGCGATGGCCGCGCCCCAGGATCCACCGGCGTTGTCATGTCGACTCGACGATCTGGTAAGTGGTAGGGACGATCGGGGCGTACAGTCTCACCTCGTCGGACCAGAAAGGCAACGAGCGACTAGACGCGTGACGCGAACTCGCCGGACCTTTCGGGATGCCTTCATCCATCGTGGTCCTGCGGCACCTTCGGTCCGTCACACTCGGACTTTTCCTCGGTCTTCCCACCGTCACGTCCGCGCAGTCCCGAAAGGGCGACCGACCGGCAATGGATCACGTCACCGAGACGACACTCGCGCGCAGTGCGGCGCCATCGGCGGTCAGTGCCGGGGCGCGCGTGTGGTTCTGGACGGGCTCGCGATACGTCATCGGCGACTCGGGAACCAGCGCGGTGAACTGCTACGTCGGCCGTCCGTGGGTACCCTCGATCGAGCCGCACTGTTTCGACGCCGAGGGCAGTGGCACGATCATGGCAATCCAGATGCGACGCCAGCAGCTGTATGCGCAGGGCATGAGCGAGGCGGACGTGGAGAAGGACGTGGCGCGCGAGATCGCGGCGGGCCGGCTGCGACTGCCCAGGGTGCCTGCCGTCACCTACATGATGTCGGCGTCGCAGGACCTCGTGACCGGAGGCGGCTCGGGCGTCGGCGCGTGGCAGCCGCACCTCATGATCTACTTTCCCAACCTCACGAATGCCGGCACCGGGCTGCCGGGCTTTGTCCCCGAGGTGGGCTTCGTCGAGAATCCGGGGACGCCGTTCTCCGCCGTTGTCATCCCGATGAAGGCATTCGTGCCGGTGAGGAAATAGGCGGACGACACGGGGCTCCGGCCTTCGCCGGAGCGGCGCCGTATCTCCGTCATCCCGGACAAGTGAGCGGCAGCGATCGCAGATCCGGGACCCGGAGTCGTTGTCCGCACGTCCCGGTGACGAGAAGGACGCTGCGCCCCTGCCTTCGCAGGGGCGACGAGCTTTTCTAGCGAGGCGGGATCCGCGAAGTCACCTGGCCCGCCGCGTCGAGGAACTCGAGCCCGGCCGTCCCCAACGAGTCCACCACGAGGCGCAGGCGCGTGCGGCCTTCGGGATCCGACAGGTTGATCACGGCGTTGCGCGCCGGGTCACGCCCGACGTAGACGCGCGGCGCGAACATGGCGCGCCCGCCCGGCCGCTG
>JACMLI010000681.1 GCA_014379705.1 Gemmatimonadaceae bacterium | reverse complement strand
TGCAGGACGATCAGGTCGAGGGTGCCCTGGAGGAGCGGTGTCGTGGTCATCGGCTCTTGACTAGACGTTCTAGTGCAAGGACGATAGTACGTCCTCTCCACTAGACCGTCAAGTGCAGGGCCTCTCCTGGCTTCGGCGGGTCAGCGCGCCGTCGTCCCGTGCAGGATCACGCCGTTCTCACCAACCGCCCACAGGTCGGAGGCCGAGTGGCCCCAGATGCCGTGGTGGTTGAGGTCGTCGCGTGCGACGATCGTCCAGGTCGTCCCGTCGTAGTGCACGACCGCTCCGGGTCCGAACGTGCCACCAACCGTCGCCCCCCAGATCCGCGAGGCGCCAGTGCCCCAGAAGTTCCTGATGCGGCCCACCCCCACAAGCGACGGTGTCGCCAGGCGCGTCCACTGCAATCCGTCGAAGTGCAACAGGCCCCCGGCCACCGAGGATGCCCAGTGGTTCGTGGGACCCGTCCCGTATCCGCCGGTGAGCTGTACGGAATCGAGGACGGGAGAGGCATGCGCCGGCCAGCCCTGTCCGTTGTAGCGAAGTACCGTGCGCGGGCCCACGATCCACGCATCGGACGAGGACGATCCCCAGATGGCGTCATTGGTGAACTCCGGCCCTACCGACGCGTTGCGCCAGTCCGAGCCGTCGAAGCGCAGGATCACGCCGCCGTTCCCCACGGCCCACACGTTGGTCGCCGCCGTCCCCCACACGTCCATGAGCGGAGCGAAGGAGAAGATGTCGGCAACGGACGTGACCTGGCGCCACGACTGGCCATTGAAGTGATAGATCACCGCCCGCGCATCGGCGTAGCTGCGAAAGCCCACCACCCACACATCCGCGGGTCCGCTCCCCCAGATGCCGCGGAAGATATGCGTGACCCCTTCGAGCGCGCGCGACCATCGCGTGCCATCGTAGTGGACGATCGTGCCGTTGAATCCCACGGCCCACACGTTCGTCGCCGACGATCCCCAGACGTCATACAGGCTCTCGGTGGTCGGACTCGTGACGCGCGCCCACACGAGTGGCGGTGGCGTCGTGGGCCCGTCACTGCATGCCGCCAGGAGCCCGATCGCCAACGCCAGCCCGGCTGTTCGAAGGACTCGACGCATACCGCATTCACCGCACCGCTGGAGTGCCACACCGGAATGTGCGTCCGTGCGGGGCGGGACGTAAAGACAAATTGAAGCCAGGCAGTGAAGCAGGCTGGTTCAACCCTGGTCGACGGCCCGTGCCATGGGAACGCTTTCAGCCGCGCTCGTCGATCCGACGCGACTGAACCCGGAGCGCGCGTAGAAGTCGACCGCGTCCGGGGCAACGAAGCTCTGCACCTCCGTGCAGCCATGCTTCCGGGCGAAGTCATTCGCCTGCTTCAGCAGCTCCCGGCCATACCCGCAGCCCTGGGCCGACTCGTCGATCGCCACGCGCCGCAGGATGGCCACCGTGCCTGCGACGTCGATGCGCACCACGCCAACGACGCGATCGTCGTCGACGAGGACCAGCGGATGGTTGCCGTCGCGCCGATCGTCCGGGTGATCGGGATCGTACAGATGGCCAACCCCGCGCCGCTCGAACAGGACGCGACGGCGAATCGCGTGGTACGCGTCCCACTCCTCCACCGCTGACGGCGGCCGCAACTCTGTAGCCATCCGATGGGTCACTCCTCCGTGCCCGTGGGGTCAGACCCTGCTTCAGCGCTCGTCTCGCCCGCCTGCACCGTGACTCGTCCCAACGCGCTGCATAGCCGCGCCACTTCGCACTATCCTCAAGTTCCCTCGATCGGCTGGCGCATGCAACCGTTGCGACGCTTCCTCATCCCGGCGAGCCTGTTGATGGGGCTTGCCACGCAGGCGCACGACCTCGTGGTGCCAGGCATCGGCCAGCGGGCGATCGTCCTCGACGGGCACCTCGACTCCGCCGAGTGGGCCGGGGCTGCGGTACGCGCGCTCGACGACGGCATGACGGTGCGCCTGCAGCACGACGGCCGCCACCTCTACATCGCCGTCACCGGCTCGCGCTTCGGGTTCAACTCGTTATGCACCGTCCGCGGCGACGCCGTGCGCATCCTCCACGCCTCCGCGGCACTCGGCGCCGTCACCTACACGCGGCGTGGCGACGAGTGGACGAGCGGTGACACGGCGTTCACGTACGGCATGCGCAACACCGACACCACCGCGGCCGCCCGCGCTGAGCGCGCCGCATATCTCGCTGCGAACGGTTGGGTAGCGAACACCGTTCGCATGGGGGCCGGACTCGCCCAGGAGTTCCAGGTCTCCCTCGACCAACTCGCCGACCCGCCACGCCTGGCCCTCGGCCGCTTCGTTCCGGTCGCCGGGACGGCGGAGATCGCGCGATGGCCCGCCACCGTGGATGCCACCGATGGTTGCGTGGCACCGAGGCTCGTCAGTGGCTACGTCCCGACACCGCTGCGCTTCGATCCGACGCGCTGGCTGACGCTGCGTCTCCAGCGATAGGGTACTTCAGCTGCCCCACACGTCCTTCGCAAAGCGCATGTAGTTCTGCCCCAGCACCTTCTCGATCCGTGCCGGCTTGTGCCCGCGCTTCTCCATCGCGCGATACAGGTTGCGGAACTGGTTCGGCCCGATGAGCCCCTCGGAGAAAGGCAGGATGTTCGGATCCTCCCCGGGCGCTGCCGTCTTGTTGGCCATTCGCTCCCTCACGAAGTTGGCCCAGAATGCCCGCACGCCCGCCATCTCCCCCAGTTCAACGATCCCGTAGTCGCTCCCGATGCCCACGTGGTCTTCGCCGCCCACCTTGATCGCGTGCTCGATGTGCGAGACCACGTCGTCGGCCGTGGCCATGCGCCCCTTGGCGAGGAACATCATGAAGTAGATGCCGATGTAGCCGCCCCGGTCGGCGACCAGCTTGAGCTCCTCGTCGGTCTTGTTGCGGGGGACGTCGACAATAGCCTTGCACCCGGTGTGATTGATCGAGATCGGCCGCGTCGACGCGCGCGCGGCGTCCAGGCACATCTGCGTCCCGCTGTGGGACAGGTCGATCATCACCTTGCGCGCGTTCAGCCGCGCGACCACCTCGCGACCAAACTCCGTGAGGCCCGGGTTGCCCGGTGCGATCGAGCCGCCGCCGAGCTGGTTGAGCGGGTTGTACGTCAGCTGGATGACGCGCACCCCCAGGTCGGCGAAGGTGTCGATGCGCGCAGCCTTCTCTCCCGTCATGGCCGCATTCTGGAAGCCATAGATGACGCCGATCTTCTTCTGCGCCTTCGCCTGCAGGATGTCCGCGGTGGTGTGGACCTTGAGCAGGTCCGCGGCGTGGGCACGAATGAAGTCATCGAACTTGCCGATGTTCTCCACCGCACCCTCGAAGCTGTCGCCGCTGGCGACGGTCATGTTGAGCGCCGCCATGCCCGACGTCTTCGCCGCGGCCAGCGCGCGCGCCGAGACGAGCACCCGAGGTCCCGGGGGCGGAGGAGCGTAGCCCTCATCCAGGCCACCCAGTCCGTTCACGACGACCATGTTGCGCAACGGATCTGCGCCCTGGGTGCTCGCAGGTGGGGACGCGTGATCGGCAGCGAGCAGGCGACTCGCGGGCAAGCCGGCGAGGGCAACGGCCGACGTGGACTTGAGGAAGGAACGACGATCGGTCATGGGTGTCCTCGACAGGCAGCAGGGGGAAGCTACGTCGCGATGAGCTTGATGCCAGCCACGACGAGCACCGCCGCCAGGCACTGGCGCAACATCGGCGTCGCCAGGCGCTTGCTCCCGTATTCCGCGCCGATCCAGCCTCCAATCACCGCCGCAGGCATCCAGAGCGCGATCTCCCCCGTCACGCGTCCCAGGCTCGCAGGGTCGCCGAGCAGCGCGGCTATGGAGTTCACGAGAATGAACAGCGCGGCCACGCCACTCGACTCGCGCGTCCGCGCCCACTTCATGAGCAGCATCAGGGGGCTGAGGAAGATCCCGCCGCCCACACCGGTGAGACCCGAGAGCACACCAATCACGCCTCCCGAGAACAACGCGGCCCCGCGGTGCGGCGGGCGAATGGCATCGGCGTCGCCCTGCCGCGCACTGCGAAAGAGGCGCCAGGAGGCGAAGAGCAGCACGACGCCAAGAATCGCTTTGTAGACAGGCGACGGAAGTCCGAGGCGCCCACCAAGGTAGGCCGCGGGCACGGATGCGATCGCAAAAGGCCAGAACAGCGACCACGAGAAATAGCCGGC
>JACMLI010000088.1 GCA_014379705.1 Gemmatimonadaceae bacterium | reverse complement strand
GCCTTCGACGGGGCCGTGGTGCGGGTGCTCGCTCCCGACAGCGCGTGGACGGCGCGGCAGGACAACCCTAACGAGGCAAGCCTCGTCCTCCGCGTGGACTATGGCGACGTGCGCGTGCTCCTCACCGGCGATGCCGAGATGGGCGAGGAGGGGTGGATGGTCGACCGGTATCGGAACGATGAGCTGCAGGCCGACGTCCTCAAGCTCGGGCATCACGGCAGCTCCACCAGCAGCACGTCCGCGTTCCTCGATCGCGTGCGCCCGCGCGTGGCCCTCGTCTCCGTGGGCGCTGACAACGACTACGGACACCCGTCACCGGCCGTGTTGCAGGACCTCGACGCGCGCGGGGTACATGTGTTGCGCACGGACGACGACGGGAGCATCGTGCTCCGCACCGACGGGACCACGATCGACCTCACGACCCAGGACGGCAGATGGCATTCCTTGCCCGCCTCGCGGCGCCGGTGATCGGGTCATCCGATGACATTCCGGCGGGATTGCTGGAGGCGTTTCCCGAACTTGGCGTCATCCGCCTGCGGCGCGGGGGGTTGCCTGCTCGTGTCGGCGGCTGGTGTCTCGGGCGCGCATGGGTGGACGGGATTACGGTCGGACGCCAGGTGTGGCTCAGTCCGACGGCGGCCCCTTCTGCGGAACTGCTCTTGCACGAGCTCTGCCATGTTCACCAGTTTCAAGCCGTGCGCGCGTTCCCCCTGCGCTACTGGTGGGAATCGCTGCGCCGGGGGTACGTGCACAACAGGTTCGAGGTGGACGCACGACGCTTCGCCGCCGAACGGCTCACCGGGAGGCAGGCGCCCCTCCCTCAGCTCGAGGATTGATTCGTGGTCAAGCACACCGCCACCTCGGTGGTCACGATCGACCGTTTCATCATCGAACAGGAACGGATGCATCCCGCCGCGACGGGGCAGCTCTCCGACATCCTGTACGACGTCGCGCTCGCGGCCAAGCTCATTACGAACAAGGTCCGGCGCGCCGGTCTCGTCGACATCCTTGGCGCGCTCGATTCCGAGAACGTGCAGGGGGAGATCCAGCAGAAACTCGACGTCTTCGCCAACGAGACCATCGTGAAGGCGATGGACCACGGGGGCCGCCTTTGCGCCATGGCCTCCGAGGAGGAGCCGGAACTCATCCCGATCCCGGAACAGTTTCGCTGCGGGAACTACGTACTCGCCTTCGACCCACTCGACGGTTCCTCCAACATCGACGTGAACGTACCCGTCGGCACCATCTTTTCCGTGCTGCGCAAGATCACCCGCGGCGTGCGTGGTGAACTCGAGGACGTGCTGCAGCCGGGGCGTCGACAGGTGGCAGCGGGCTACATCATCTACGGTTCGAGCACGATGCTCGTGTACACCACGGGACATGGCGTGCATGGCTTCACCCTCGATCCGTCGATCGGCGAGTTCCTGCTGTCGCACCCGGATATCCGAATCCCCACGCGCGGGCGCTACCTCAGCGTCAACGACTCGTACGAGCAGCACTGGGACGAGAACGTCAAGGCGCTCATGCGTCGCTATCGCGGCCTCGACGGGCAGCAGAAGGCGATGAGCGTGCGGTACGTCGGCTCCCTCGTCGCCGACTTTCACCGCAACCTCCTCGGCGGCGGCGTGTTCGCGTACCCGTCCAACACCCAGTCGCCCAACGGCAAGCTGCGGCTGCTCTACGAATGCAACCCGCTCGCTTTCGTGGTCCAGCAGGCCGGGGGCTCGGCGACCAACGGCGTGCAGGACATCATGGACCTCGCGCCGACGGAGCTGCACCAGCGCTCTCCGCTGTACATCGGCAGCAAGGACGACATCGAGACGGCGCGGGAGTTTTTGTCGAGGAAGGTGGCGTGAAGGGCGGTGAATCGTGAAGCGTAAATGGTGAATAGGGCCCCAATCACTATTCACTATTCACTATTCACCGTTCACTAGTCGACCATCCACCCTTCACCAGGCGCGTCAGCCGTCCAGATTTCACGGACCATGACCAAGCCCCCCTCCCCGGAGCGCCTGTCCCCATCGGGCATCCCGATCGCCCCTGTCTACCAACCGTCGAGCGTCGGTGACGGGCTTGCCGAACGCCTCGGGGAGCCGGGGAAGTACCCGTTCACGCGCGGCGTCCAGCCGTCGATGTACCGCGGCCGCTTGTGGACGATGCGGCAATACGCGGGGTTCGGCACCGCCGCGGAGACCAACGCGCGCTTTCGGCACCTGCTGAGCGCGGGTCAGACGGGGCTCTCGGTGGCCTTCGACCTGCCGACGCAGATGGGCATCGATTCCGATTCGCCGCGCGCACTCGGCGAGGTTGGTCGCGTCGGCGTGGCGATCGATTCGGTCGAGGACATGCACCAGCTCCTCGACCAGCTGCCGCTCGACCAGGTCTCGACGTCGATGACGATCAACGCGACGGCGGGGATCCTGCTGGCGATGTACATCGTGGTGGCGGAGGAGCGGGGGATCGACCGGGCGACGCTTGGGGGCACGATCCAGAACGACCTGCTCAAGGAGTACATCGCCCGCGGCACGTACATCTACCCGCCGGGACCCAGCCTTCGCCTCATCGCCGACATCTTCCGCTTCTGCGCCGAGGAGGTGCCGAACTGGAACCCGATTTCCATCTCGGGCTACCACATTCGCGAAGCCGGGGCGACGGCAGTGCAGGAACTCGCCTTCACGTTCGCGAACACGATCGAATACGTGCAGCAGGCGCTCGCGGCGGGCCTTTCGATCGATGGGTTCGCGCCGCGCCTGTCGTTCTTCTTTGCGGCACACAGTGATTTGTTCGAGGAAGTCGCGAAGTTCCGGGCCGCGCGCCGCATTTACGCGCGCCTCATGCGCGAACGATTCGGGGCGAGCGACGCGAGCGCGCGCCTGCGTTTCCACACGCAGACGGGGGGCGTGACCCTCACCGCGCAGCAGCCATTGAACAACGTCGTCCGGGTCGCGGTGCAGACGCTCGCCGCCACGCTGGGCGGCACGCAGTCCCTGCACACCAACGGATACGACGAGGCCCTGTCCCTGCCGACCGCCGAGGCGGCGACGCTCGCGCTGCGCACGCAGCAGATCGTGGGGTACGAGTCCGGCGTTGCGAACACGGTGGACCCCCTGGCGGGGTCGTACTACGTGGAGGCGTTGACGGACGAACTCGAGCGTCAGGCGCTGGCGCTTATCGCCAAGGTCGACGACCTCGGCGGTGCGGCGAAAGCCATCGCTGCAGGCTTCTTCCAGGAGGAGATCGCCCGCAGCGCGTACGACCACCAGCTTCGGGTGGAATCGGGGGAAACGGTCGTCGTGGGCGTCAACCGGTTTGACGATGGCGAGCAGCACCCCGTGTTCCCAGCCCCCGACTTCACTGCACTCGAGCAGGGTCAGGTCGGCCGGTTGCGCGCGCTCCGCGAAGGGCGCGACGCAGGCGCCGTACAGCGGGCGCTGGAGGCGCT
>JACMLI010000680.1 GCA_014379705.1 Gemmatimonadaceae bacterium | reverse complement strand
GGCGCGCCGCGCGACCCGCATCGATCCCGCGATCGCCCTGCGACCGCGCTGAGAGGCGCGGTTCCGAGTGTCGCTGCGGCCTTTGAGTGTGCACAACGACTCTGGGTCCCGGTTCTCGGCTCGCTATCGCTCGCCGGACCGGGATGACAGAGAGGGCTCGCTATCGCTCACCGGGCCGGGATGACCGAAATCAATGTCATCCCGGACCAGCGAGCAACGCGAGCGGTCCCCGGCGGCACTAAGCGGGGATCCGGGATCGAGCGTCGTAGCGATGAACCCTAACGACGCGTCAGGAGCACGTAGATGTACGCGCCGTCGAAGCGCAGGCGGCTCGGGATCCCGTTGGTCCGCTCGAACGTGAGCTGCGTGCCGCCGCTCTGGAACCGGTCATCGCCAAGGTAGTGAAGCGTATCCGGCTTCGGCGCGCCCTTGGGGAGCATGGTGACCGTGCCAGCGGAGTCGGCCGCGATCGTGAGTTCCATGGGCTGGCCGCGCCCGGTGCCCTTCCACTCGCCGGCGTACGCCTTGGCGTCATCCAGGGTGGCCGCAGGTGCCGCCTTGGTGCCCAGCACCGCCGCCACGAGTGCCTCGCCGACGTCGAGCCCCTGGTTTGCCGAGTTCCAGAGCAGCACGACATGCAGGGAGTCGTCAGGCAGGTAGCGATTGAGCGAGATGAAGCCGTTGATCCCCCCGTCGTGCCAGATGGCGCGATGGCCGGCGAGGTCACTGAGGGCAAGGCCGCTCGCGTACCGCAGCTTCGTGCCGTCGGTGAGTTCTCCCGGCGTGATCAGCTGCGCAAAGGCCGGCGCGCCGATGATCGTGCCGCTGTGCAGGGCGCGGTTCCACGCCACCAGGTCGCCGACCGTGCTGCACAGCGAACCCGCGGCGTAGGGCCACGAGTGGCTGATGTAGCTCTTGTTCACCAGGCCGGCGGAGTCGGCGTCGTAGCCATGCGCGCGCCCCTTCACGATCGCGGCGTTGTTGCAGTAGCTGGTGCGCGGCATGCCGGCCTTGTCGAACAGGTTCTTCTTGAGGTAGTCAGCGTACGACATCCCGCTCACCTTCTCGACGATCCGCCCGGCGATGAAGAAGGCCGAGTTGTTGTAGACCTCCTGCGCACCCGGTTCGAAGTCGAAGGGCTCCTTCGCGACGAGGGTGAGGATCGTGTCACCGGCGAGGTCCTCGCGAAAGCGACGCGTGAGCGATGGCGTCTCCGTGTAGCCGCGGATGCCTGACGTGTGGTTGAGGAGGCGACGTACCGGGATCTTGCGCCCTCCGGTCGCATAGCCGGGCAGGTAGGTGGTGAAGTCGGCATCGAGGTCGACCTTGCCCTGCTCGACGAGCTGCATGATCGCGGCGGCGGTGAACTGCTTGGTCACCGACCCGATCTCGAAGACGGCGTCGGCAGTCATGGGCACGTCCCACTCGAGGTCGGCCTTGCCGTAGGCCTTGAACGCGATGGTGTCGTTGCCGCGCACGATCGCGAGCGCCGCCCCCGCCGCCTTCCCTGCCGCGATCGGCGCGTTCACGATCGAGTCGATCTTCGCGACCATGGCCTGACGAGTCGCGTCGCCAGTGCGGGGAGCGCCACCCTCATTGCCGCCGCTGCACGCCAGCGTCGCGAGGAGTACGGGAAGGGCGAGAGATTTTTGCATGGGCAGGGGGGGTGGAGCGAGCGGGGGATGGAGCGAGCGGGGGATAGAGCGAGCGGGGGAACGTGCGAGCGTGCAAGCCAATCGCGCAAGGCGAGCCAAGCTCTCCAGGCTTACGCACGCAGTTCCCCCCGCTCGCAGTTCCCCCCGCTCGCAGCATCCCCGCTCGCAACACCCCCCGCTCGCAGTATCCCCCGCTCGCAGTTCCCCCCGCTCGCCGCTCGACCCGCTACTTCACCCGCGCCAACGCCGCGTCGAGCAGCTTGACGAGTGAGTCGCGTTCCACCGTGAACTGATGCCCGGCATTGAGTTGCACGAGTTCCTCCACGGCCTTCCGAATCGTGACGGCCGCCTGGCCCGCCGCCGGGACCACCATGTACCGCGCGCGGGGATTGGGATCGAACAGCGCGTGCACCGCGGCGGACGCCACGGAATCGGGCTCGGGATAGCTGTCATAGCGGCCCATGGCCACCTGCATGTTGCGCATCGCGGGTTCAAAGGGCGTGCCCTTCGCCCGCGCAAGCGCCACGTCCACCTGCGCCATCGTGTTGCGCCCGATGTCGGACCGGTAGTTCCCCGGCTCGATCAGGCTCGACCGCACGCCCAACCCCGCCATCTCGGCGCCTAACGCGTCGCTGAACGCCTCGATGGCGTGCTTGCTCATGCTGTACGCCCCGAGGAACGGACCCGAAAGGATGCCCGAGATCGAGCTGATCGTCACGACCCGCCCCTTCGATGCGATCAGCATCGGCGAGAAGGCCTTGGTGATGCGCCACGGCCCGAGCGTGTTCACCTCGAAGATCGAGCGCATCTCCTTCTCGTCGTGCTCCACCAGGGGACCCACGATGGCGATCCCGGCGTTGTTCACGACGCCGTAGAGCCCTCGCCCACCCTTGCGCACTGTCTCGACCGCGGCGGCCACGTCGGCCGGGACCGTCACATCGAGTCTGACCCCCTGCATGTTCTTGATCTTGCTCAGCTCCGCGATGTCCTCCGCCTTGCGCGCGCCGGCGTACACGAAGGTGCCGCGCGCGGCCAGTGCTTCCGCGATCTTCCGACCGATGCCGCTGCTCGCGCCTGTCACGAGGACGGCGGCCTGCGATCCCGCGGCCTGTTGCGCCACCCCGGCGACCGGCGCCGCGAAGGTGAGGAGGGATAGCAGGGTGATGGTTCGGCGCATGGACGACCTCGGGAGGGAGGGAAGGGAGACGGTCACCACCCAAAGCTACGGGTGCCGGGCCGGGTCACACCATCGTCGGTGACGAGGCGCGCCATGCGCGGGCGGCGCGTCCATCGTGCGCGATCGCCGACGTCCCGCGCCGACCTACTGCGGCACGCCCCCGTTCCCGCCGTTCTTCGCGGACAGGCCGGACAGCAGCGCCACGAGCGCCGAGGGATCGATGGGCTTGACCATGTGATGGTCGAAGCCCGCCTCGCGCGACCGCTTGCGATCCTCCTCCTGCCCCCACCCGGTCTGTGCGACGATGACGACATCGCGACCCCCGGGCTGTTCGCGGATGCGTCGACACGTCTCGTAGCCGTTCAGCTTCGGCAGTCCGATGTCGAGGAGGATCACGTGGGGCTGGAAGGCGGCCGCGGCCCTGGCGGCTTCCTCGCCGTCGTATGCCGTCTGCGTCTTGTTGCCCAGGATGCCCAGCATCATCGACAGGCTGTCGGCACTGTCCCTGTTGTCATCGACGACGAGGATGCGGAACGATGCGTCGGGATGCTCGAGCTCCGGCAACACCCTCGCCGGGGGCGCGGGCGCCTGGACCTCGACCGGCAGTCGCACCACGAACTCGGAGCCGTGCCCCGGTCCCTCGCTGCGGGCCTCGATCGTGCCACCATGCATCTGGAGGAGTCGCCTGACGAGGGAGAGCCCGATGCCGAGTCCGCCGCGCGAGCGCTCGAGCGACCGCGTGACCTGGGAGAACACCTCGAAGATCTGTGGCAGCTGGTCGGCGGCGATGCCGATGCCGGTGTCGCGCACGGACACGACGATCTCACGTTCGACGCGCTTGGCCACGAGGCGGATGCGGCCTCCCCGGTCGCTGTACTTGGCCGCGTTGTTCAGGAGGTTCATGAACACCTGCGCCAGCCGCGTGAGGTCGGCGTCCAGGTAGACCGGCTCGTCAGGCATGGTCACCTCGAGCGTGTGGCCCATCTCGTCGATCAGGAAGCGACTCGTCTCCACGGCGCTGTTGAGCACCGAGGCGAGGTCCACGCGCGCCTTGCGCAACTCGAGCTTCCCCTGGCTGATGCGGCTCACGTCGAGGAGGTCGTCGACGAGGCGAACGAGCTGTGCGAGCTGCCGCTCCATCATCGTGCGCGCCCGGTCCATGGTGGCGGCGTCGTCGGTGGCCATGCGCATCAGGTGCAGGCCGTTGAGCAGCGGCGCGAGCGGGTTGCGGAGTTCGTGCGAGAGGGTGGCGAGGAACTCGTCCTTGCGACGGTCGGCCTCGCGCAGCGCCTCCTCGGCGCGCTTGCGATCGGTGACATCGAGGACACTCGCCACGGCACCGCGCACGTGGCCCTGCTCGTCATACAACGGGGCGGCCGACATGATCGTGTGCAGGACCATGCCGTCATCGAAGACGTCGTCGAGCTCCATGTCCTGCACGACTTCCCCGCGGGCGGCGCGCTGCACGGGGAGTTCGTTCGGCGGGACCTCCACGCCGTTTCGACAAACGCGAAAGTGCATCGGGCGTTCGTCGGGATCGGCGGTCTTGGAGAGGTTGGGGGACCGCGTGCGCAGGAGCCGGTGCGCAGCGGGGTTGCCCGTGATGAGCCGGGCCTCGGGATCGTGCGCGATGAACACGCCGATCGGGAGCGTGTCGAGCAGCGTCTGCATCTCCTCGACCTTGCGGCCGAGGGCCTCCTCGGCGCGCTTCCGATTGGTGATGTCGCTCCCCGTGGGCGCGAGGAAGATCACGCGTCCTCCCTCGTCCTTGATGGGGATGATGCTCAGGTCCACCAGCCGCGCCGTGCCATCGGCGACGTAGTAGGGAAGCTCCATGCGCACCAACTCGCCCTGCGCCGCGCGCACCGACGCATCCTGGACCTGCCTGACGAGTGCCGGCGACGGCGTCCACCACGGCCCATCCCAGAACGGCTTGTCGACGATCTGGTCACGCGTGAAGCCGCTTCCCTCCCACGACAACCGGTTGGGCTCGATGATCGTCCCGTCGACGTCCATGATGCCTGCGAAGAGGGCACCCTGCTCGAAAAAAGCGCGGAACTTGAGGTTGGTGGCGACGGCATCGGCGAGGACGGCGCGCTCGCGTTCCTCCGCCGCGCGCTGGGCCGTGATGTCCACGACGACGC
>JACMLI010000679.1 GCA_014379705.1 Gemmatimonadaceae bacterium | reverse complement strand
CCGCGAACTGGCCGAGGTACGCCCTCGTACACTCGGCCAGCTGGACGGGATCTATGGCATCGGACCGGCAAAGGCAGCCAAGTACGGAGAAACGTTACTCGACGTCCTGCGAAAGAACACCTGATCCTTTCGCGTGGGCAGGACGAGAAGCACCAGAGGCACGCAGGCCGCGTCGTGCTTCCAGTGCCCTTATCTGTTGCTCCCGGGTAATGCTGAATCCTTACTGCCATCTGCCATCTGCCATCTGCCATCTGCCATCTGCCCTCCGCTGAGAACTGCAGATGGCAGACAACAGATGGCGGAGAGCAGGTGCAGATGCCAACGGTGGTTAGTTCGCAGCGGCGAGGTACGGGAAGGTGGTGCCGAACGCCTTGTCATTGCTCGGCACGTTGTCCGTCGTGAGCCCCGGCGTCACGTTGTTCGTGTTGCCGAGCAGCGTCCCGAAGATCGCGCCGAGGCCGATGTCGACGACGTCGTCGGAGAGCGTGCGGCCGCCGTAGCCACCGAACACCCAGCTCAGCCAGAACACCGGCTGGCCATCGCGCTTCGGGTAGATGAGCAGCATGTCGGGGAGGAGGGCGCCGGCGATCGCGCTGGCATACGCCGCGTCGCGCCCGGCGGTGCCGGTCACGAAGGTGCTGACGTCGCCCGTGAAGGTCGCCACGTCGTTCTGTGGCTGGCCGATGTTGTACAGGTGGTGGCGTGCCTTCACCACCGTCACTTCACTCACCAGCGGGTTCGCCAGTCGATCGAGCTGCCGGTAGACCTTCGCCGAACTGTTTACGGTAGTTTGTGGCTGGACGGCCGGCCCGGTGGCCTGCGTGTCGCTGTCGCAGGCCGCGAGCAGGGCCACGGCACCCGCCGACAGCAGCGCCAGGGAAATCGTTCGCATGGATGTTGGTCCTCTCAGGTGGATGGATGCCGTTACTTGCTGGTCGTTGCCCACACGCCGATCTTGGGGTCGGCACCCGGGGTGTTGCCGAGCAACAGCTCTTCAGGAACCTCGATCACGATGCCCAGGGCGTTGAAGCCGCGCAGATAGTCGATGCCGGGGTTCCGGAACGACGACGCGGGGACCGGGAAGACCGAGAGCGGACCACGGGCCGGCCGTCGGTCGGGGATGATGCGGAAGAACTGCTCGAGGTCGATGAAGAACGGGTCCTCGAACAGGCCGGCCTGCAGCTGAACTCCCTTGGGCTTGCCGAGGGCGGTGTTCGTCGCGCCCGTGAGGGTCGGGGGACCCGCGAGCAGCGTGTTGTCACGGCCCACCGAGTTCGGCGCCGCGGGACCGTAGAGGTTCACGGTCTGGTTCCGGCCCGTCCCCACGAACTGCAACTGGAAGACGAGGTCTTCCACCGCATCGCCCGTGCGGTCGATCTTGATCTGGTACAGGATCGCGGGATCGAATCCGATCGTCGCCGATTGCGCCGGCGTGACGGGGGACGCCGTCGTCACCGCGAGCGCGATGCGGTTGGCGTTCGAACCGGGAAAGGCGTAGACGTCGTTGATGTCGGGCAACTGCTGGATCTCGACTTCTGCGGTGTCCTGGTGATCCGATGCGCGGATGACGCCGGCGACGCCAAGTGCGCCGATCGCCCCGATCCCCAGTGCCAGCGTGAGCCGGCGCGGGACTGATGTTGGTGCCATGGTGCTCTCCTCCTTTTGAGGTCGTGTGCCCTGCTACGCCGGCACCGCGCGATCGGATTGGGGAGCGTCAACATCCCGCGGGTCTCTCGCCGGCGAAGCGACGACGAGCCGCGTGCCCTGCGCCATATTTCGCGCATCATGGCCCGGCGCACGCCCTCCGCACGCGACGATCGCAATCCCTTCGATCCCCTCGACGGTCGCGTCGACGAGACGCTCGACCTGCATGGCTATGCCGCGGTCGAGGCCCGCGCCTTTCTCACGGGGTTTCTCACGTCGGCGCAACGGCGCCATCCCGGCGCGCTGCTCCACATCATCACCGGTCGCGGCAAGCGTTCAGCGACAGGGCCGGTACTCAAGCCACTCGTCAAGGCCACCCTGGGCGCGACCCCCGCGTCCGTCGTCAACGCGTGGGGGAAGGACGACAACGACGGCGGCTTCCTCGTGAGGCTCGCCGGGCGGCGCTAGGTCACCGCGTCACGGCGCCGGTACGTCGTGATGCACGTATCGAGATCGCAGAACCCGACGGTCCCGCCAGCAGGGAGCGCGTGCGCGCGGGCATGTTCCACCGTCAGCACGCGCGAGTAGCCCGTGACCAGCCACTGCTCGATCACGCGGTCGAGCATGCGCGATTCGTATGGCGGGTCGGCAAAGGTGATGTCGTATGCCGCTGCCCCAAGGGCGGCCGCAAAGGGGAGCGCGTCGCGCTTGAAGACCCGCGTCGAGTCGCGGAGCCGCAGGGCCGCCACGTTCGCCTTGAGGGCGTGCAGGCTCGAGGGGCGCGTCTCGACGAAGTCGGCGCGTCGCGCCCCGCGCGAGATCGCTTCGAGCCCCAACGCGCCAGTGCCAGCGAACAGGTCGAGCACCGAGGCCCCCGGCAAGTCGCTGGTGAGGAGGTCGAGCCACCGTGCCCGCACGTGCTCGGCCGTCGGGCGAACGCGAAAGTCGTTAGGCGACGTGAGGTCGCGCCCCGCGAGCTTCCCGGCCACGATCCTCATGACGCACCGAGCCACCACGACCGCCATGAGGTCGTGGTGGCTCTCGTCTCGGAGTGCATCGTCGTGGGCACCCCTCAGAATCTAGACGAGAGGAGACAACGACACGGGGCTCCAGCCTCCGCCGGAGCGACGCGGAGAAGTCAGGGGAACGGGCGGGGACGCGGCATCGGCCACGGCCACGGGTCCATCGAGCGCCCGGCCATGCCGCGCACCGCCTGCTCTCTCACCTCAGCATCGTCGGACCGCAGCAGCTCGCGGAAGAGTTCCTCCGACGCCCCACCGCCTCGAACGAGGGCCCGCAGTTGCGCCTTGCGTGCCTTGCTGTCCTTCTCGGTGCGATAGGCCTCGCGCAGCGCGCTCACCGCACGCGTGTCCCGCATCTCCGACAGCGCCCACGCCGCCCTCGCGCGCACCTCGGAATCGGCATCGCGCACCGCCTTGATCAGCCCGGCCGGCGCCTCGCTCGGCTCGATCTGCCCGATGGCCCACGCGGCCGTGGCTCGCACCTCCTCGTCCGCGTCGCCCCCCGCGGCCTCGCCCAACGCTGCGACGCCAGCGCCATCCTCGATCTGGCCCAGCGCCCACGCGGCTGACTCCCGCACACGCCCACTCGCGTCGCTGCGCAGCACGTCCACCAGCGAGCTGACCGCCTCTTTCGCCTCGATCTCACCGAGTGCCCACACGCACATCTCGCGCACGTCCTCGTCACGTTCGGCGCGCATTGCCGCCACAAGCCCATCCACCGCGCCGCGCGCCTCGATCTGCCCAAGGGCCCACGCGGCCACGCGACGGACGCGAGCCACTGGGTCCGTGCGGAGCACGCGCACAAGCTCCGGCACGGACGCCGCGTCCTCGAGCGACCCAAGGGCCTTCACCGCGGCACGACGCGCGATCTCCTCGTCGTCGTTCAGCATGCGACGGATCGTCGGGGCGACCTGCTTGTCGCCGATGCGTCCGAGGGCCCATGCGGCGTTCGACCGCAGCCCCACTTCATCATGACTCATCAGGCGGAGGAGGGGATCCACCGCGACCTTCGAGCGCACGAGCCCAAGCCCCACCGCGGCCGCCTCGCGCGTGGCGAGCGGCGTGGACGTGGCGAGTCGCGCGATCAGGCGATCTTCCACGACCGACGCGTTCACGCGCCCGACCAGGCGCAGCGCGACCTCACGCACGCAGGCATCGGTCGTGGACAGGCTGTCGACGACCAGGGAGACCTCGACGAGGCTCATACGCCCCCTCGGGAAATACGCCACGCGCTCCGCGGTCTCCGGCCCTAACGGGGGAGCGGGCGCGTCGAAGCCATTGCCCCCCCATCCGGCTCACGGCCGAAGCCCACGGGTGGGAGGCCGCGCACCGCGGCGAGGAGGAAAAGAGTG
>JACMLI010000678.1 GCA_014379705.1 Gemmatimonadaceae bacterium | reverse complement strand
TTCGGGTCGCGTCCCATGCGCGCCGTGCCCATCTCGTGAATGCCCATGCCCGGGAAGTACTCCGCGTCGTAGGTCCTCACGTCCGTGCAGCCGGCTTCGGTGAGCATCTCCGCCATGTCGTTGATCATGTCCTTGCGCATCAGGCGCTCGTTCTCACCCGTGGCGCAATCGATCTTGACGACAGGGAGGCCCCACTTGTCCTTCTTCGTCTCGTCGAGCGAGATCTTGTTCTCGTGGTTCGGGACCATCTCACCGAAGGCCGTGGCGCCGATGCCCCATCCACCAGGCGTGGTCATCATGTCCTTGAACGCGGCGCCCACGCCGAGTTCGCGCACGGCGCGCGACCAGTCGGAGCGACTCGCGCTCCCCTGGTAGCCGAAGCCACGCAGGTACTCCCGCTTGTCGCTCCCGACGTTGCGATACCGGGGGATGTAGAAGCCCGTCGGACGCCGCCCGAAGTAGTACTTGTCGTCGAGTCCCTCGATTGACCCGTTGGCGCCACAACGGAAGTGGTGGTCCATCAGGTTGTGCCCGAGTTCTCCCGAGCTGCTCCCCAGCCCACCTGGCCACACATCGGTCGCGGAGCGCATCAGCAACCACGTGCTGTTGAGCGTGGACGCGCAGAGGAACACGACCTTGGCGGAGTAGTCCGTCGTTTGTTCGGTCACGGCATCGAGGACGCGCACGCCCGTTGCCCGCTTGGCATCCTTGTCGTAAATGACTTCAGTGACGATCGCGAAGGGGTTGAGCGTCAGGCGCCCCGTCTTGAGGGCGGCCGGCAGCGTGGACGACTGCGTGCTGAAATAGGCGCCGTAGGGACAGCCGAGCCAGCAGGCGTTGCGGTGCTGGCAGGGGCTGCGGCCCTCGAGCGGCGCGGTGAGGTTGGCGGTACGGCCGGGGATGATGCGTCGTCGTCCGCCAAACTTGGTCTTGAGGCGCCCGGCGATGAGTTCCTCGCCGCAGTTGAGCGGCATCGCAGGCTGGAACTTGCCGTCGGGGAGTTGCGGCAATCCCTCGAGCGATCCCGAGATGCCCGCGAACTGTTCGACCTTGTCGTACCACGGCGACATCTCGGCGTATCGCACGGGCCAGTCGACTCCGAGTCCTTCCTTCGCGTTGGCCGTGAAGTCCATGTCGCCCAGGCGGTAGCTCTGGCGACCCCACATCAGCGAACGCCCGCCGACCTGGTATCCGCGATACCAGTCGAAGCGCTTCACCTCGGTATAGGGCGATTCCGAATCCTTCACCCAGAAGTCGAGGTTCTTTTCGTTGAGCGGGTAGTCGCGCTTGAGCACGGGGTACTCCGCTTCCATGGCCTTGGTGCGTCCGCCGCGATGCGGATACTGCCAGGGCCCCTTGGTCGCGTTCACGTAGTCCTTGATGTGCTCGACATTGCGGCCGCGTTCGAGCAAGAGGACCCGGAGGCCCTTCTCGGTCAGTTCCTTCGCGGCCCAGCCGCCTGAAATGCCGGAGCCAACGACAATCGCATCATACTCCACCGATTGCACAGCGTCCTCCCGTGCTGGGGATGCCTAACGAGCCATGGGGCGCCCGGGCGAAAGCCGGACGCGGCGGGTCCTCCGGCAATATGTCGGTCAATCGCGGGGGGCGCGATGCCGAAGAGCGAGCAGATGGCAGCTGGCAGATGTCAGATGCCAGAAAGCCGCTGGGTGCTGGTTCGCACGGGCTCACCGCAGCACAATCGATTGCGGAACGGCGCAGCTGCGGATAGCGTCGTCCAGATGGCGCCCGCCCCAGCCGGACCGCCGCCTGCCATCTGATGTCTGATATCTGAAGCCTGAAGTGCTGTTCACCAGCCCCGAGCGTTACCTTCCCGGCATGCGGATCCTCTTCGCCGAAGATGACAAGCAGCTCCGAGCGTCTGTGACGCGCGGGCTTCGGGAGGCGGGGTATACGGTCGAGCAGGCGGCCACCGGGGCCCAGGCGCTTGGCCTTTTCGAGGGAAGCTCCTTCGACGCCGTCGTCCTGGATGTGCTCCTCCCTGAGCCCGACGGCATCGCCGTCTGTCGGACGATCCGCGAAATGGGGAATCGGACCCCGATCCTCATGCTCACCGCGCTCGACGCGGTGGAGCACCGCATCGCCGGGCTCGACGCCGGGGCCGACGACTACCTCACCAAGCCCTTCGACTTCGGTGAGCTGCTCGCCCGACTCCGGGCCCTCATCCGGCGACACCACGAGCTGCCGGCACCGCACCTCACGATCGCCGACCTCGCCATCGACGCCCAGAAGCATCGCGTCAAGCGCGGGGAAAGGGACATCGAGCTCACGGCAAAGGAATACGAGTTCCTCCTGCACCTCGCCCGCAACGCCGGTCGCGTCGTCACGCGTGCAGAACTCATGTCGAGCGTCTGGGACGACGCGAGGAACACCTACTCCAACATCATCGACGTCTACGCGAGCCGCTTGCGACGCAAGATCGACGAGGGAGAGGAGGCGGCGCTCTTCACCACCGTGCGCGGCGTCGGCTTCATGCTTGCCGTTCCCGAGGTCTCGGCGGCCCTGCGGAAGGGCGGCGGGCGCAAGCGCGCCTAGGTCGCCATGCCCGGTTGGCCTTCGACCCTCCGGGCGCGCCTCACGCTGTGGTACACGCTCTGGCTCGCCGTCCCCCTGGTGAGCTTCGCGGTCTTCTGCTACGTCATCTTCTCCCAAACACTGGAAAGCCGGACCGACCGGTTCATCGACGAGGCCCTCACCGCGTTCTCGCGCGAGGTCGTCGCCGAGCGCCGCATGATCGGGACCACGGGGAATGCGCTGCGCTCGGCCGTCACCGAGGTCCGCTTTCGTGACCTGCGCATCGTCGTGCGCGATTCCACCGGCGGCCTGATCGCCGAGAGCGGCGAGGGGTCGAATCCGCCTCCCGCGTTGGAGAGCGACTGGCTCCTCGCGGCACTGCGGGATCGACCGGCCCTCGCGACCACGGCGTTCCATGTGGCCGGGCGCGGGTCCGGCCACCGCGTGGTCTCGCGGATCCTCACCGTCGAGCGGGACCGGTTCGGCCTCACGGGCGCCTTCCCGCTCAACGACGTCGAGGAAGTGCTCGCGCGCATCCGGCGCACCTTCCTGCTCGCTGTCCCCTTTCTCATCGTGTGCGCAGCGACCGCAGGCTACGTGCTCGCCAAGCGCAGCCTCGCCCCGGTGGCCAGCATGGCCGAACGCGCCGCCGAGATCAGCGCCACCACGTTGCACGAACGCTTGCCGGTCGAGGGAGGGGACGAACTCGTGCGCCTGGCGCGCGTCGTCAACGACCTGCTCGATCGCCTCGAAGGCGCCTTCACCCAGCAACGACGCTTCATGGCAGACGCGTCGCACGAGCTGCGCACGCCCACGGCGATCCTGCGCGCCGAAGCTGAAGTCACGCTGTCGCGCGAGCATCGCACCGAAGAGGAGTACCGCGAGTCGGTGACGGTGATGCAGGACGCGGCGCATCGCCTCAATCGCATCGTCGATGACCTGTTCCTCATTGGCCGCGCAGACGCCGGTCACCTCCTGCCAAACCGCGACGCGCTCTACCTCGAGGAACTCGTGCACGTCGCCTCGCGCGCGGTGCGCCATGTCGCCGAGCAGCGCCAGGTGAAGGTGGAGGTGCACGAACTCGTGGCTGCCCCGATCCTGGGCGACGCCACGTTGCTCGACCGCCTGCTGCTCAACCTGCTCGACAACGCCATCAAGTACGCGCCGCCGGGCAGCAGCGTCGACGTGACCATGGCGACGAGCGGCACCCACTGCTCGGTGTCGATCATCGACGCGGGACGGGGCATTCCGCAGGAGTTGCACCGCCGCGTCTTCGAGCGGTTCTTCCGCGTCGACTCGTCACGCGTGCGCGATGGTGCGAGTGCCACGAGTGGGGCGGGGCTCGGGCTCGCGATTGCGCAACGCATCGCCGAGATGCACGACGGGACGCTCGCCATCGCCGAGTCGCGCCCCGGTCGCACTGAGTTCAGGCTGACGTTGCCGCTGGCGTGATCGGCGCTTGACGGGAGAAAGTCGCGCTTGCGCATCGAGAGATAAGATTTTATCCTCTCTTCGCTCGCTCACCCGTTCACGCGTCTACCCGTCTAGCCGTCCGCCTCTTGACCGAGCTCACGTACGCGTGGCGCGCCCTGCTGCGCACGCCGATGTTCACGACTGGTGTGGTCGTCACGCTGTCGCTGGCGCTGGCGGCGAGCATCGCGGCAATCACGATCGTTGATCGCGTGCTGCTGCGCCCACTCCCGCTGCGCGACGCCGATGCCATCGTGTCACTCATGGAGTCCGACGGGAAGACGGGACGGCGCCTCCCGTCGTACCCGACCTTCCGGGACTGGCAGGCGCGCGTTCGGGGCATGCTCGGCGTCGGGTTTACCCGCGGCGAGACGGTCAGCCTTGGCGAGCAGGGGAAGCGCGAGCGGGCCGTGCTCGCGCTCGTCTCGCCCGGCTTCCTGTCGGTGGTTGGCATTTCTCCATTAGTCGGCCGTGCCTTTGCTCCCGATGAGGAACGGGCGAATGGTGGCGGTGTTGCCCTCATCTCCGAGGAGATCTGGGGGGCGCGCTATGGGCGCGATCGGTCCGCCATCGGCACGCAGCTTGTCCTTGACGGGAAGCCCGTGACGATCATCGGCGTCGTGCCGACGCGACAGCGCTATCCGGAATGGGCGGAGATCTGGGTGCCCATCGAGCCGGTCGCTGCGACGAGTGCGCCGCTGCAAAACCGGTTCCTGCATGTCGACAGCCGCACCATCGGCCGACTCGGGCCCGGCACCACCATCGAGGCGGCGACGAAGGAACTGGCCGGCATCCAGGCGACACTGTCCGCGGAGGCTCCTGACCCGGCCGGCATTTTCCCCTCGGTGCAGGTGACCTCGCTCCGTGACACCATCCTTGGCAGCTCGGCGTCCTCGCTGTCCACCCTGGGCGTGGCCATGGGACTGGTCCTGCTCCTCGCCTGCGCCAACGTCGGGGGCCTTGTGCTGCTGCGAATGGCCCGGCGGGAGAAGGCGTTCGCGGTCCGTGCCGCGCTCGGTGCACCATTCCGCACGCTCGTCAGGCAGCTGGTCATCGAGAGCGTCATGCTGGCGACGCTCGCGGGCGCGATCGGGATCGGGATCGCGTCGAGCGTGATCGGGCTCGTGCGGGCGACGCCCGCGCTTGGCGTGCCGCGTTCGGCCGAACTCGCGATCGATGCCCGCGTCGTGGCCATCGCCGCGACGGTGTCGTTGGTGGTGGGCGTGCTCATCGGACTGCTGCCGGCCTGGCGGTTGCGGTCCAGCCTTGCGGCGGGGGCACGCTTTGGTCGTGGCGCGGTCACGGCCG
>JACMLI010000677.1 GCA_014379705.1 Gemmatimonadaceae bacterium | reverse complement strand
TCCGGAGAGCGACGTCCTGGGTGTTACCGAGTTGCGGTGTGGCGAGCTTCTTGCCGCGGAGGTCGGCGACCGACACGATTTCCGGCTTGACCACGAGGTAGGCGCCGCCTGACGTCGCGCCGGCGATGATCCGGATCGCGGCACCCTGCGACTGGGCGAAGGCGTTGATCGCCGGATTGGGTCCGATATAGGTTGCGTCGATGGCGCCGTTGAGGAGGGCCTCCGACGCGGCGCCACCCGCATTGAACGACGAGATCTCGAAGGTGACGCCGGGACCGAGGGCTTCATTGAAGAGGCCGCTCTCGACACCCACGAGTGCCGTCGCGTGGGTGATGTTCGGGAAATAGCCGAGCCGGAGCGTTCCCGTGGCGGACCCGGGCGCGGCGGCTTCGATTGGCGCCACGCCACCGGTGGGGGGCGGCGCCTGGGACGAGCAGGCGGCCACGACCACGGCGACCGATGCGAATGAGACGAGGCACCGAAAAAGGGTCGATCGACCAGCGGCGGGCGCGTGGGTTGGCCGGGTCGATCGACTCACAGGCAGTCCCTCAATCTCCTACTGGAATAGTAGGAATCACAGGGAGTGTACCCGGGTCGGAGGACGGTGTGCTGGCCGATTCCGCAGATAGAGTCCCATGTAAGTGGCAGCTAAGCGGGCGTGACTAGGATCACCCTCCGAGTCGAGGCGCGACTCGACCTCAGTACCCGCCATTGGACGAGGTTCTTGGTCGATGTCATCTCGACGCACTCTCACGGTCCTGTTGGCGGCTCTCGCCATCGTCGTCGGCCTGCTGCCCGCTTCCGCGGTCGCGGCCGCCCGCTCAACCATTTCTCTTCAGGTTCGGGTCACCAACCAGGTCGGTCGGCCGCTGGCGAATCGGAGCGTCATCGTGTCAACCATGTGGTCCTCGAAAGCGGACTGGCAACAGCACGGGCGTGCCGTTAGCCGCAAAGCAACAACGGACGCCCTGGGAAACGCCAGCATTCACATCGCCCTTACCGACGTGGAACGGGCGGCGGCGCGGCGCAACAATGACTGGGTCAACCTGACGGTCGTGACCCTGGATGTGAACGGAAATCCAGAGGCGTTCGCAAGCTCCAGCCGATACCTTGGCTCGAAACCCGATCAGCAGGCGCAACGCTCAGACCTGCCGCACCAGGACCGGCTAGACCTGACGGGATCCTCGCGCGCGCGGTCTGTGGCAGCGCCCGCCCCCCTCGCATCCTGCACGTACTACTGGGAGGCGTACTCCTATCAGGACCGGTACGCCCAGGTCGGCGAGTTGCATGCGGACTACGACTTCGTGGACGCGATGTTCACCTATGGTGAGACGGCCGACTCGAACGTCGACGTCATGTCCCACGCGAGCGGGGTGGACTGGTACATCTCCGGAAGCTTCCACGTCGGCAACTCCCGCTCGGCCTCCGTCGGAGTCGATGCGCCGACGAACAATTACCACTGGGCGTTGAGAACAGAGTTCACGTACGTGAAGATGCGCCTCTTCAAGGATTGCCTCGGGGGTCCGTACCATTCGTTCACCGGCAGCGAAGAGGTTGGCGTCCTGGAATGGGCTGGCGGTGGGATGGTGAACAGCAACCCCGTCACCCAGCCCGCTCGGAATCCCGCGAACAGTCAGACCTACGGCCCCGGAGGATTCTGGTCGCGATCGTCTTCGTATCTGACGAGGGTCAGCACGGGCGCGGGCGCGTTCGGCCTGACGTTCGGTATCCAGAGCGGGGCGTCGACCGAAGTGAAGTACTACTACAAGTTCGGGTCGCGTTCCACCCACTACCTCTATGGGAACAATGCAAAGCCGAACACGTCGTCGCGCGTCTTCCAGGACAC